>CAYLSJ010000045.1:2100-8662 GCA_964386655.1 uncultured Candidatus Bathyarchaeia archaeon
CCCTCTTCCCAAATCCTTCTCAGAACCTGATACCAAGCATCGGGCAGGTCGAAGGCTGTTATCTTGACATGCTTCATCCAACGGTCTCCTGTGTTTGCTCTCTCAGACTAGATAAAAAAGTCAGCATATAAGTATGGTCACACAGCTTGTTGCCAGACAAGGCATTTGGTCTGCACGTGCTAGGAAGGCCAGAGTCCAAGGGTCTTAATGGCTTCGGCTACCCTGCCTACCCCCAGCATCATGGCTGCAACACGCATGTCAACTTTCTGCTTCTTTGAACTCTCATAAACATCATCAAACGCTTTCACCATCATCCGTTCAAGCCGCATGTTGGCTTCTTTCTCGCTCCAGCGTTCACGCGTCAAGTTCTGCTCCCACTCAAAATAACTTGCTGTAACGCCGCCAGAATTAGCCAAAATATCAGGTATGATGAACACGCCTTTCTCGTTGAGGATTTTGTCTGCTTCAGGCGTGGTTGGTCCATTCGCTGCTTCAGCCACGATTCTAGCCTTGATTCTGCCTGCGTTTCTTCTGGTAATTTGGCTTTCAAGTGCTGCAGGCGCCAAGATGTCGCATGGTAGTTCCAGGAGTTCTTCATTTGCCACTTCTTTGGCATCTCGATAACCCTTAACAGAACCTGTTCGGTTCTTGTACTCAAGAACCTTGATAGGGTCCAAGCCTCTGGAATCGTAGATTCCGCCTTTAGAATCACTAAGCGCTACAACCCGGTATCCGTCTTCATGCATGATTCGTGCAAGGTTCCAGCCAACGCTGCCAAACCCCTGAATCACCACTGAGCAGCCGTTAACCTTCATCTTGAGGCGCTTTACAGCCTCACGAATGCAGAAAGCCACTCCTCTCGAAGTGGATTCTTCCCTCAGCTTGAAGCCGCCCACAACGATGGGTTTACCCGTAACCGATTCAGGCACGCTATAACCCTTAAATAAACTGTACGTATCCATCATCCAAGCCATAGTCTGCTCATCAGTATAAACATCAGGCGCAGGCACATCACGATAAGGACCAATAAAGTCTAAAATCATGGTTGTATATCGACGTGTCAACCGCTCTAACTCGTGACTCGACATCTCTTTCGGATTACAGCACACACCACCCTTAGCGCCACCATAGGGTATGTCTACAACAGCGCATTTCCAAGTCATCCACATCGCTAGTGCCGTTATCTCATCTAGAGTCACGGCCGGATGATACCTAACGCCGCCCTTAAACGGTCCTCGAGCATCATTATGTTGCACACGGCATCCTAAGAAAACCTTGACCGAGCCGTCATCTAACTTAACTGGGAGAGAAACAATCAACGCTCTCTTCGGATGCTTCAAAACCTCATGTATGCCAGAATCGAGGTTTAAATGCTCAGCAGCGATGCTCAACTGCTGGAGTGCCACTTCTTTTGGGTTAGGTTTTGCTTCTTTCATCATGTCAACTGACCCTATTGCCACGTTAGGAGAGGCGTAACATAAAACACTAGTGTTGTTCTGTCTGCTTCTTGGTCAGAAGGGGCATGTACTCTGCGAAGATTACGAGGAGAAACAAGATAACTATGATGATTATGCCCTCAGGTCTCCGAATATACAAGGGGATATAACCCACCCAGGGAACGACTCCAACAACCTTGCCAACAATTGAATCTTGCGAGATTGTCCAAGAGTCTGGTCCATAATTATAGTCTCCTTTTGTCCTGAAATACCATAAACCACCAGCAGCCAACGTTTTGTTTATGGCTCTGTGTACTATGAGTTCATTTGTGCCCGGACGTTGGAAAATAATAATATCACCTTCCGGCGGTTGAGCTTGTTGATACCAGAACTCAGGAGGCGATGTTTTAACCTCAGAGTAATCCGATATGCCTTGAACAACTATGAGATCGCCTCTATTCAACGTTGGCATCATGCTTCCAGAAGCCACTGTTAGAAGTGGATGTTCGCTTCTCAATCCAACTCTCAAACCAGCCCAGAAAGCCGCCACGCCGCCAACAATAATAGCCACTAGAATTATTGTTTTTAGATAGCCGCCCTTCATGATGCTAGCCCATTTGGATCTCCAAGATGCCAATCTTTCGCCAACTACATTGCCTTTTCATATACCTGTATCATAGCTTGTTGTTGCAGAAGAAATACATCATTTTGCTAAAAAACCTACCGCTGAATTGATGGAAGCTGATCTAAGCTGAGAAGAATGAAGACTGCTGAAATCAGATAAGCATGATAAAAATAAATAGGGAAATGGCTGGATTTTCTGTTAGACTCTGTTGGTCCAATTATACTCTGTTGACATGTTGTTCCTTGGGAACTCCACGACACGTGTGCTTTAAATCTTACGCTTGTTCAAGACAACACGGAATGGTTTGTGGCATTTTGGACAATCGAAAAGCCCGATTTCAAGCTGCATCTTCTTGCCGCTTTTGTCAGGTCGACCAGCCATAGTCCATTTCTTTTTCGGTGAGCTAACTTCTGTTCCACATTTTGGGCATTTTGCCATAATGGTTCCTCCATCATGACTAGCCCTAGTGGTTTAATGTTTAATGGATAAATAATTTATGGTATAGTGAAAACAACTGAAAGGTTCATCATATATATGTAAACAGTCACCATGCACCACAATGAAGACCAACACTTTTTTTAAATGAATTAGAACATGGCAACATTGATTCCATGGATCATATTGATAGACAAATTCATGGAAAACATGACAAATCACCATGGAGAAAACAGGTTCAAATCGTGTTTTTATGGTAATTTCAAGGCAGAATCTCTGTCATAGCTTCCAAAACTCCATCAATTGGCATTCAGAAGAACGGAAAACCCCGTGAACCATGCAGCATTGCCATGGACTACGCAAAGTGAAAGGTATGATTGCTTCGATCAGGTATCTTGAACCTGTCCTAGTCTCTTTCTGTAGAAAATGTGCCCGATTACGCTTTTCAGATAACACTATGAGAATCGTTCTAGATGAGCCATGCTTCATATAGTTTATTAGGCGTTTCGAAAACATTATTTCTTGCGATACCATACAAGCTCCTGTACAACGACGTTTGAGAGCGTTGAGCAGTAATGTCGCAAGCGGACAGCGTCGTCGAGAAAAAGTCAGCGGTCTTCCGGGAAGTATACTCCATCGCCGAACCCAATGTTTACGCAGCTGTAGTCCGCGATCCCATAACGCAGAAAATGCGTTACGAAGTCATCGAACCGACCCTTCTTATGGAGGAGCAAAAACATCTGGATGAGATTAAAGCGCTCCTTATGGAAGAATTGGACATCAGCGTCAACGAACTAGAAACCAAACAAAAAGCCATAGAATATCTTAAGCGCAAAGTCAGTCAGGTGATCAAGGACTACAAGCTCAAGATCCCGGCTGAAGCTGTTGACAAACTCATGTATTACATAGTCCGTGACTACATCGGCTACGGCAAAATCGACCCCTTGATGCGCGACCACATGATCGAAGACGTCTCATGCGACGGCGTGGACATCCCAATCTATGTGTGGCATAGAGAGTATGAATCCATACCAACCAACATTGTGTACAAGAGCGCTGAAGAACTGAACTCGTTCATAGTTCGCTTGGCGTTTCTCGCCGGCAAACAAATCAGCATAGCGTCTCCATTGCTCGACGCCTCTCTTCCAGACGGTAGCCGAATCCAACTGACCTACGGCAACGAAATCACACGGAGAGGCTCAACATTCACAATACGCCGATTCCGAGTTGACCCATTAACCATCTCAGATCTTCTTTCGTTCAAAACCTTATCACCAGAGATGGCGGCATACTTCTGGTTCGCTATCGAAAACAGAGCTTCAGTGCTCGTTGCTGGAGGAGTAGCAGCTGGAAAAACCACGTTTCTCAACTGCTTATCAATGTTCATCAAACCAGAGTTCAAAATCGTAAGCGTAGAAGACACAGCCGAACTGAACCTGCCGCACGAAAACTGGATACCCTCAGTAGTCCGAACTGGCAGCGAAAAAATGCATACAGGCATCACCCTTTTCGATTTGTTGAAGGCGGCAGTTCGGCAGCGACCAGACTACATCATTGTAGGCGAGGTGAGAGGAGAAGAAGCATACACACTGTTTCAAGCAATGGCAACTGGGCATTTGGGTATGTGCACCATTCACGGCGAATCATGTGAATCAGCACTTCGACGACTAGAGGCTGCACCAATGAATATACCGCGATCACTACTGCCCATGATAGACATCATATTAGTGCAGGGTCGAACCGAAATAGCAGGCAAACCAGCCCGAAGAGCCTTCTCAGTAACCGAAATGGTTGGATTAGATCCACGAACCAAAGAGCTGCTCACAAACGACATCTATCGATGGGACGCTGGTACTGACACATTTCTGTTCCTTGGAAGAAGCTACGTACTCGAGAGAATCATGAAAAGACTCAGCGCCACAGCACAGGATATCCAAAACGAGTTACAAATGAGGACGACCGTGCTTGAATGGATGATGACAAACAAGATTCGAAGATACACCGACGTTGCCAACGTGATCAGAGAGTACTACGCTGATCCGACGCGGGTTTACCATAAAGCCAAAGTAGGTGTCTAAATGAAGCTCGACGACTTCAAGAAGATTCTCCGAAAGCCGAGGGAAAGACTGGAAAATGCAATACGCCCTGTTCTGGCTCAATTGACCGGACATGCAAGCGCTGCATCTCATGAGCTTGGAGATGATTCGACAGGTTCAGTTAAGCCACAGGTTTTTGCATATCGGCTGTTGGGTGAAAGAACGATTAGGCTTCTACCTCTCTTCAAAGATGTAGACACCAACCTGCAGAGATCAGGCTTGAAAATAAGTTTCAAAGGCTACGTGAGCCTAGCCATCCTGACAACTCTCCTCGCATCAGTCTCGGCTTGCGTTATTGTGCCGCTTATTTCACTTCTAATTCTACACCTATCATCCATGCTCACAGTCCTCTACACCGTCGGTGCCACGCTGTTCGCAGGAGCATTTTCGATCATCGGCTTCTATCTCTACCCGATTATCAAGGCTGACAGCGCAAAGCGCAACCTTGAAGACGGACTGCCCTTCACAACAGGTTACCTCTCGATTTTGGCAGGAGCAGGAGTGCCTCCAGCCCAGATGTTCCGCTCTTTAGCCAGGATCGATGCCACTCTAGCGATTTGTCAAGAAGCCAAGAACATTGTAAGAGATGTCGAGCTGTTCGGAGTTGACATAATATCAGCATTAGATTCTGCGTCTAAGCGAGCACCGTCTGAGAAGTTTAAGGAGCTGCTTGAAGGCTGCATTGCTACAATGCACTCTGGTGGCGAGCTGAGCAAGTACCTTTCTGAGCGTTCTGCGC
This sequence comes from uncultured Candidatus Bathyarchaeia archaeon, assembly GCA_964386655.1. Taxonomy (GTDB): domain Archaea; phylum Thermoproteota; class Bathyarchaeia; order Bathyarchaeales; family Bathyarchaeaceae; genus DATETJ01. The sequence goes on from CAYLSJ010000045.1 coordinate 7,432, forward strand.
AGTATATGAGGTTGAAGAGGATTGCGCTTCGCCGTCTAGGAGATACATTGGGTGTTCTGGCAGAATTCTATGTGGTCTTGTTAGTTGCGGGTCCGTTAATCATGGTTGTCATGCTTGCGGTTATGGCTATGCTTGGAGGCGCTATGCCAGGACTACTGAATCCTCGCTTGCTACTGTATCTCTTAACTTACTTGGGCATTCCACTGGGCTCAATCGTCTTCCTAATCATGCTTGACATGGTATCGCCTAAGCGTTAAGAGGAAAACCCATGCCTAAAGTCGATAAACGAGAGAAACAGATCGCATGGATAGTTTCGCTAGCGTTAGCTGTAGTTGTATTTGTCACAGCATCCGTCAGGCTGCGAGGCTTGCCCATTTTCGATGAATACGTGATCCTAGCGATTGTTATCGCCTTGTTTCCCCCAGCTGTTCTGGACTATATTGACTACCGCTGGCGTCGTTCAGTTGACGAGCATCTGCCAGACTTGTACCGAGCTATTGTTCAATCGGAAAAGACTGGCATGACTCTGACGCAGGCGGTTGAGGAGGCGAGTAAGCGTCGTTACGGTCAATTGACAGCTGAATTAAAACGCATGGTGGCACACATGTCGTGGGGCAAATCCTTTGAGGATGCGCTACAATCGTTCGGCGAAAGAGTCAACACCTCTCTAACTAGGCAAAGCGTTCCATTGGTGATTGAAGCCAGCCGCTCAGGCGGATACGTGGAGAAAGTATTTGAGCCAACAGGCAAGTTTGTTCAGTCCACGCTGTTGGCGGAAAAGGAACGACAGTCACAGACTAGACCGTACGTTGCCATTGTTTATGTAGCCTTCTTCGTTTTCCTCTTCACTGTGATAATGCTGTTCACGACCTTTTTCGTCCAAATGAGCGAACTGTCCACCTTTAACGTTGCACTCATGTCTACCGACGAGGCAAGACAGCTTTTCTTCCACATGAGCACAGCTCAAGCCTTGTTCAGCGGATTGGTCGCTGGCAAGATGGGTGAAGGAACAGTCAGCGCAGGCTTGAAGCACAGTGTGATCTTGCTCGTAGCAGGCTACATTGCTCTTAAGCTGCTGATTTAAGGAGGCACAAAGGCACGCTCAGACTGTGGCGAAACAAGAAAGCGATTACACCCGTATTGAGCAACGTTCTACTCTTGGTCATCGCAGTTGCGGGCATGTCCATTTCGATAACAGCAACATACGTTATCACAGGCAATCTGCGCGAAA
>CAYLSJ010000046.1:0-8640 GCA_964386655.1 uncultured Candidatus Bathyarchaeia archaeon
AAACCCAGAACAGTCACAAGCAAGACTACTGAAATGTATTCACGCGAAAGGGCTGTCAGAAATGCAAGGATTGTTACAAACGCCCATTTGCTTCTACGATTATCCCTCAAACAAGCAAGTGCAGTGAAGAGGAAAACAAGCGCCAAGACCGTTCGAGATCGATCCCAAGATTCCCTCAATGCTGCAACCTGAAAAATCATCAACAGCGTAGCCACAAAGGCCATTTTTCCTTCGAGCTTCAAGCCTTGTTTCAAGAAAAGAAGAAAGGACATAGCTAAACCACCGTAGAGCAATGGCGCAGTAATCTTCAATATGACAAAAGGATGCGCAGCAGTCGTCGTTGTTACAAGCCACATCAACACATAGAACAGTGGACCTGCCCTGAACGTGCTCTGAAAGACGCCTACAAAAGTTTGATTCTTGAAAGCCATCATAGTAGGAGCGTACCACGTGATTGTCTCGTAACCAACGGGATACAAAGGAACCAACAGCTCAGGTATTGCTCTAAGCGCTGCGGCTACAAGAAAAACCCACAAGTACTGCAGTCTACCAGACTTGGCAATGGAAATAATCAGATTCAGGGCTTTCAAGTAACTCTTTGGACCATTGTTTGTTTATCCCTTTTGCGATGCCTCTTTGCTAACACTTACAGTGACATGGCCACTTTTTGGTGTTCTTGTCCAGCTTTGTGGTTTTCCAAGCAACGCTCGCAAATGGACATAAAATGAAACTGCAGCCAGTAGGATCCAGTCTACGTAAAGTAGCGGAATGTAGATGGCGTTTTTTGGGTTTTCCACAACAACCGTTGCGGAGGTCAACAGATTTATTGCTAGCATAATCAACCCCAGGATCTGCACTATAGATGGCGCGTAGGATTGAGCTACTCCTGAGTTAAGTGCTCCACACAGTGCCATCACGTATCCTATTAAACCAAGGATGAGCATCAGGGGGAAAAGCAACATAACTTGGGCGTCAAAAGTTCTCCAGTTTGGATCCTTTACAAAGCCCATGTGCTTCATCGCTGCTTGCGTGTATCCTCTCAACCATTTCATCCGTTGCCTAATGAAAACCTTTAGTTTTGCAGGAGCCTCCATCATCGCATTCACTGTAACGTACTTTACTTTGTATCCTCTTCTGGCAAGCCGTAGCGAGATTTCGGTGTCCTCTGACAGAGCGTTGGAGTCCCAGTATCCTATTTGCTCTAAAGCGCTTTTTCTAACATATTGATTCGTTCCTAACAGCGGCACGAAAAGGTTCAGCCTGTCTCTTCCAAGCTGCTGTAAGTTGACTATGAAGTCGTTTATGACAGCCAGTCTCGTTATGACGTTTTCATCTGGATTTGATGTTTTCAGCTCTCCTTGAACGGCGACTATGTTTGGGTCCTTGAAGTAGGGGACTATTTTTTCCAAGATGCCAGTTTCAACTATTGTGTCTGCGTCATATAGTGCAATGATTTCTCCAGTGGCTTTTATGGCTGCGGAGTTTATTGCGACTGGTTTTCCACTGCTTTTGTCATTGTGGAAATATCTGACGAAAGTTGGATACTCTTCCGCCCATTGCCGACATATTTGAGGTGATTGGTCAGTTGAACCGTCTTCCATTAAGATAATTTCTTTGTTCTTGTAGGTTAGGTTTGTAAGTGTTTTGAGGAGGCGTTCTACGATGTTGCCCTCGTCTTTCAGTGGTATTATTATTGAAACTTTGGGCTGGAAGTCGTCTTCAGGGTCGGGTGTTTTGGAGTGGTCAGGGTCTCTCTCGCGTCTCCTCCTAATTGCACCCCACTGTTTCAAGCCTACAACAACTGATGGTAGATTGTAAGTTACCCAGAAGAACAGTATAAGCACGATTACCGTTGTTATCGTTGACGTGATGTCCACGCGATTTCTCCTTACATTAGCGATATCTAGGGCTATCGAGGTACATTATTGCCAAGAACTGAATGAAGTTGTGCTCTGTTTTCCACAAGAGGGCGGAGGCGTTGCCCCATGATTGGGCGATCAGGCTGAGTTTCTCGGCAAGCCGTTTTCCAGCTTTCTTCGCAGAATAGGCTATTTTGTTTTCCATGGCTGTTTGTAGCTTTCTAAGAACAGAGGTTAGCACTTTCTTAAGCAGGAGGCTTCCAATTCTATTCACGATTCTTGTGGTTAGCTCAACCAGCCCCCGTTCAGCTTTGTCGAGTGTCTTGTACCAGACTCCTCTGCGAATTGCTATTGTTCGAATTCTCATGAGTCCTTCTCTTGAAAATATGAAATGACTCTGGTTGAGTCTAGCCATTGAATCGTTTTTCGCTCCTAAATATCTCTGCTCCGCGCACTAAAGCCATCTTAGTGGCATTCATATTGGATATAAAATTTTTCTCAAAGCAAGCTTTGATAACATCTCTCGGGTTGCCATCCCTTTTTGGGGCCAAGTATGTCAGGGTCCATCATGCTTTTATGCCTGTTTCTTGTTTCAAGATGCAAAGGGAAATGTGTGTGCCTTCAAAGGGTCAAATGAAGAAGTCAGGTCAAGACCACCTTCAGCGTATAATAGGTTTGTGTGAGTCCGTAGAAGAAAGAGGATTAGACCCGTTTACTGTCAATATCAATGATCTGCTTGTTCTTGTTCGAGAATATTTTCCTGAATGGGAATCAATTGACGAGTACAGCTTGGACTCTGAGGCTGTCAACCGCTTAGCCTCGGTCATCAAGCTTCAAAGCGACTGGGTAAGACACAGGTCAACCTCGCTTTACACTGATCCGTTTCTGATCGAGGAGAAACTACGCAACCTGAGCCGAGAAAACCTAGCAAGCTTATTCCTCAGAGCTTGGCACCCCATCATCGAATTGGAGCAGATCTCATCCTACAGCCTCAACGAGGCCATAAAATATTGGCAAAGCCTGCTGCCACTGGATGAGCGCTGGAAAAAAATCGATGCCTTAAGAACTGAACTGGGCTCAGCCACTCGCGATGACCTTATAGCCCAAAGAATAATGGCTGAACAAGCCTTCACAGAAGAGCTGGAAGCGCTTTGGCTTGAGCTTAGGCAACGAGTAGGCGATGGAACAAGAATCGCATATTGGGACTTCGTAGGCGCCGAAACATACGAAGAAACGTCGAAGCGCGCTTACATGACTAGTTTCTTGGTTACCTACGGCTACGCCACTTTTGAAATCCATAGGTTGGAAGAGGAGATATTTATCATACCTTTCAGCAAGCCACGCTCACTTGTAGGCAAGAAGCAGATGGTTTCAATTCCAGTTGAAGTTAACTTTAAGGAGTGGAAACGTTGGAAGGAAAGCAGACACGCGTGACAAAGAAAGCCTTGTATCAGCGCAAACTCAAACGAGCCACGCATCTGCTCTTTTACAAAAGGCATAGACGACCAGGAGTCAAGGGCTGGGAGCTTCGAAAACGACTCGGGTCAGACTATCCAAAAGTGCTTGGGCTCCTAGACGTATACCTTGAGAAGCTTGATCTTCAAGTCAAGACAGTTTTTGAAGGTCAAAGACCAACAGAAAAGCCTGCTCTGGATGAGCTAGATCGTGCTCGTTTCTTCGTAACCTTGAGAGGCGGTCTGACTCCGAAAGAAGCGAAAATGAGCGGTTGGCGAATTGATGACGTAGCAGGTTTAGCCATCGCTATAGCATTCATCATTTCTAGGAAAGGGAAAGCTCCACGGAATGAAGTGGAAGATATATTGCGCGACAAGTTGCCTAGCTGGCGTGTTGGAATGAACCTCGACCGTTACATCCGAGGAGGCTATCTATCCCAAGACGAAAACCAGCTATTGTACTTGGATTGGAGAACCCGAGCTGAAGTAGATGAGAAAGCCCTTGTTGACCTTCTGTTAGCTGTTGAAAGCGAGAGGAAAGAGAAGGCGCAATAACAGGATAGAAATCTAACGTGCCTTTCTATAGAGCAAAACGATTGCGAGAGCAACTACAAGCGCGATTAGAATCAGGAAGGGACTGTCGATCAATTGGTCTTCAAGATGTAGCTGGTCTTCAAAGATAATGGTGTCTCCTTGAACTCGGACTCCTGATGAAGCAGGCAGGTTAATCGTGAAGAAGATATCAGGGGCTTCTGCCTCTCTGTTCACGTAATAGAAGGTTGTAGAGCTGGGTTTCTCCCATTCACTAACTGGCTTAGCCAAGCGCTGAGCAAAGTCTATTGAATAACTGTCTGTGAGATTGACCTTGAATTTTCTCCAGTCAGTTTTGATTTCGTAAACTCGTCTCACAGTTGTCCTGTTGAGGGTGTAACTTATGATGGCTGAGCCGCCTATGAAAAAGGAGTTACGAATCGATGAAGTCACATTATCAAACGTTAAAGGCTCCGCTCCAAGCCCCCATCGGAACGTTTGGTTTTTGGTCCCAAGGTTAGCAGCGATTACTTGAGGGATTCTTTCAGCTGTAAATTCAGTTAGGGCTTGCTCGTAGACTATTGGGTCAAGTTTCATGAATTCATAGGTCAGAAACAAATTGTCCTCAACTTGCACGTTTACCGTTGTTTCTGCCTCGACTGCCATGGCTGTTGACAAGACAACAATCATTACTATGACTATCTGCACGGATTTATTCATGCAGGCTTCTCCTTTTTCCCTGCCTTTATGCTTCAACGCTGTGGACTCTGGTAGCTTTAAATGTTACTGAAAAGTGGGAATGGATGCATCCGAAGCCTGATCATGATTTTCGTTGGAACCGAGATCATCATAGTTGGACAACCAAGAGACCAGCTGTGACCTTCTATTATTACTAGCTATCCTTCAGAGGTGACATGACTCCTCCAGCGGTCCTGTGTATTAGGGGTGTCATGGAATCACATTCCTTTATGTGGGGTTCTTTTTCCGTGATGAATCTTCCCATTCTCTTCGCCGTAGCATGCATGCTTCTTACCATCCCATCATGCAAGTCTCTGAACAGGAAGAACTTGACAACAGGCTTGGGGTACTCGTAGACATCCCACACACCAGCAATCTCCCCATTTAGAAGAATTGTTGACGTTGCATTTCCAGCTCGGTCAAAAACGTAGTCGCGGTTCTTTGATTCTAGATATCGGTCACGCTCTTTGTAACCCATCAGATACGGGTCGAGTTCTGGAAGCAGATTTACTGTGTCCTTTTTCATCTGTTTTAGAGACATTATAGAGTTAGTTTGCTCACCCAAAACGAGATAGGTCTTACTCGTCGTGGGATTTTCAATGCAAGCCAATTTATTCTCTACATCTTGGAGTATTTGTCTGATTTGGCTTCTTGGGAATCCTGTCCACCATGTGATGTCAGCTTCAGTTACTGGTCCAAAAGATGCGATGTACTCTTCTATGACTGCTCTTCTTGCATCTAATTCATTTATTCCCTCCAGTTTGATATCTTGGAGATACTCATTCAATAGATGATATGTGTGAAGATTGCTTTTCCAGCTCTTTTCTGGCGCTCCTCGTATGAGGAGTCCTTGGTCACACATTAGATTTACAATTGACGAAACATTCAGCCTGGTTCCTAGCTCTTCTTTAATCGACTTCGCAGTCTTTCCGCCTCGCCCTTTAAGTAGCTCAACGATTCTTTTCGAAGTCTCTTTGTATTCCTTCTCGCCTATTCCTAGGAATTTGGAATAAGCTTCAGATTTGGGCTCTGCTATCTTTCTTGTTGCAGCAAAGGCGGTTGGAATGAAACCTCTTAGAAGAATGTAAACTGTTGTTCGGACGTATCTTATCTTGCCGAGTGTTCTTTTTATGTAAAGCTCCTCTTCCAAATCCTGCTTCTCAAACTCTCTCATCCTTGCGAACAGGGATAGATAAGGTGTCGTTGGATTGGTCGCATGTAAGCAACTGATGTCTTTGACTACTTGGATGATGTTACCGCTTCTTGTCTCGTCAGTTAAATGCTGTTTCTGAGTTAGGTATGCATTGATTTTGTCCAGTTCTATGTTGAACATCAAGTCTTAATCTACGACTGTCGAGGAAAATAAGATTGCTACAAGACCCCCACGATGCTTGCTCATTTCTTCCAATGAAGTCATTTCTGACCTTAAAGAACACGAAATCGTCTTAAGCAGTCTTACCAGCATAATGCGGTAATTTTCCCTGCAGTCTTTGAAATAGGCTTAGATGGGTGAATTTGTAGGATAAGTCCAGAGTTTTTGTACAGAGTCGAAGTTTTCTAGAAATCGTAGTCCTTTGACTGTGGTTCTGTATACTCTTTTCAGTACTTTCTTCTGCCTGATTGATGTGTTCTCCAAGAACCCTTTTTCAACAAGCAGCGGGAGATACTCGTTGAGTTGAGCATAGCTTAGCTTTGCCTTGTACATGATGTGGGTTTTGATCTTGCCGTCAATTGCAGTTCTCAAGATTTCAACAACAATGTCGTGGCGATCTCGTCTCTTGATGTCCTCGTTAATGTTAGTACTCATTTACTAGACACTCTTCAGAAACAATCTTAGATAAGATAATAAACGTTAACATCATGTAAGCTGAGCATGGAGACTTGTTGTGGAAAACGCTTAAATCTTTGCTGAATCATTAATTCATGCTATGCCTCAAGACAAGATTATGCAGCTTCTGCAAGAGTTGGTGAAGAATTCTAAGAGAAGCGACAGGGATCTTGCCAAGATCTTGGGGGTGTCTCAGCCTACTCTGACGAGAATGAGAAGGCGCTTGGAGAGAGACAGCTACATACTCGATTACACTGCGATTCCAAACATGACCAAGCTGGGCTTCGAAATTGTTGCTTTCACGTTCTTCAACATAGACAGATTCGATCCGAAGACCGGTGATTTAGATGTGGCTGTTGGTGAACGAGCCCATAAATGGGTTAGCCACAACAATAAGGTTGTATTTGCTGCTGGAGGCGAAGGCTTGCATGGAAAAAATTGCATGATGATTTCAGTTCACAGAGACTTCACAGAATACACAGACTTTGTTTCTGACTTGCGGGGTCAATGGGCACATAAAATAAAGGATATGGAGAGTTTTCTAGTCTCCTTGAAGGCAAAGATGCCAAAGCCGTTCTCATTTAGAAATATGGAAATCGCTCCTTGACAACTCTATAGATTCTACATAGCTCCTCAATCGGATTTGGATGAAGGTCTACTCTCAGGTCAAGTTTGGGACGTGGTTCGCTTTTCCATCGTTTGTCTACAACTATTATAGCAGCTGATTCACGCCCTCTCTTGTCTCCGCCTGCGTCTTGACCTGATTTTAAGGCTCTGAGTAAGCGCTCTGCAACGCTGCCTTCTTCTTGCTCAAAAGATTCGCTCATGGCTCTTATCACATGGCTTCCGACGAGCATGTTACCAGCGACAACATAGTCTTGCCCCACGTAGTGTCCTTTCCATTCTTCAGCTTCTTTTCCTGTGTACGCGGCGGTTCTTCTTTTGGCGTCTATGATTGACACTTGCCTCTTCTCTCTGTCCCTGTCTTGAGCCAGCATCGTTTCAAGAGCTGCGTGTGGTGCTAGGCCTTTCTTGAGAAGCTGCAAACCCTCTATTCCGTAGAGGACACTGGTTTGGGCTTGAGTTGCGATAGCGCCGACTTCTACTTCAACGTGTGGGACTACGCTTCCTACGGCTGGGACTGCGGTTGAAACGGCTACGCCAAGAGCCAAGGTTTTGGGGCAACGAGCGACTATCGAAAACGTCACGAGACTGCTCCTTCCTTGCCTTCTCGTTTTTCTGGAAGCCTAAAGGATAAAACTAGAGCGATAAGAGCGAAGACTGTTAACAGATAGAAGGCAGCGTCAAAGCCATACGCATCCGCCATGTACCCAGCCATAATCTGTGAGAGCGAGCCTATGCCAAACGAGACAAAGAAGAAAATGCCGTAAACCGCACCCCTCTGATTCTCAGGACACAAGAAACCTGTGAGAGCATTCAAAGCAGGCTGATGCGCATAAAAAGAAAGACCATACAACACAACAAACGTTGCTATCCCAGCTACATAGTATGGAACAAAAAGCAAGGACAGCAAGCCTAAGCAAACGCCTGCCGAGGCAGCTGTTAGAACTTTCTTAGAACCTACCTTGTCAGCGGCTTTCCCACCAACCCATTGCCCAAGAACCCCTGAAGCCAAAACCATAGTATAAGCTATTGAAGCCCACATGGGGTCAACTCGTCGATTCTCCTGAAGATATTTCGGAAAAAACAATTCCACCCCCTTCATGAACAAGCCTATGGTAACATTGAAAATCTGCAGTGTCCAAAGCTCACGAATCTTAAAGGCATCAATTATGGAGCCTCCACCACTGCTTCTGCCTTCTAGTCTGCCGTAGCTCTTAACAAAGAACACGGCTAACACTATGCACAATGAGCCGAATGCCACAAACGCCCAAGGCCATCCGAAGGTTGAACCCAGAAACCATGCTATCGTGGGAGTTAGCACAACGCCTAGTGTTCCACCAGCACCGTGCAGTCCCATAGACTCGGCAACTCTGCCCTTGAATGACTTTGATATCAGCGAGTTAGCTGTAGGGTGGTAAAGGCTTGCCCAAGTAGCCATCAGAATCAACGCTAACGCATAGACTATGATACTATTTGTCCATCCTGCTGCAAGCATAATAAACGTTGCAAGTCCCGAGAAAGCTAGACAAATGGTTATAGTTTTAGCCTCTCCGATTTTGTCGCTTAACGGTCCGCCTGCTAGTGCGCCGATGCCGTAGAGCATGGA
>CAYLSJ010000047.1:0-8505 GCA_964386655.1 uncultured Candidatus Bathyarchaeia archaeon
ACTTGTGTGAAACCGCAGTAACGACACGTGGCAACGATTTCGCCAGGGTTGAATTTAACTGGTGCGCCGCAGGTAGAGCAGCGGATTTCTTGAACAATACTCATGAGCTTTCACCAAGCCACAGATATGATGGTTGAAGTCAGACTTCAGTCTTTCCAAATCTGATTAAGCCTTTTGTGACTAAGGTTAAATATCTACTGTCTGCAATATGGTGGGCAATAACGGATGGAGAGAATTAAGCAGCGCGTCTGTCTTTCGGTGACAAATAGTGATTCCGCTTCGTGACGAAATCAGGTCTCTCACAACTCCACATGTTACGCGAATGCTGCTCGTCGCAAACATAATTGTGTTCTTCATCACCTTTCTTCCCGACTTCTCCAGCCGCTATTGGTTCTACTACCTCCTGGGCGCCGGCGATTCGCCAGCGCTATCCCGAGCCATCGGACTATATGGTTTGATACCGAACGAAGCATTAAATGGAGATCGTCTTTTCACGCTTTTCACTTCAATGTTTCTGCATGCTGACTTGATTCACTTAGGCGGAAACATGCTTTTCCTGTACATTTTCGGCGACAATGTGGAAGACACGTTTGGACATGCACGCTATCTGATATTCTATCTCTTATCAGGTATCTTCGCCAGCGCCGCACACATTTTTTTTGCGTTAGGTTCGTCTGAGCTTTTCATACCAACAATTGGTGCTTCAGGCGCTATTTCTGGTGTGATGGGGGCTTACGTGGTGTTGTATCCAAGGTCAAGAATTCTGACACTCGTTCTTCTGTATTGGATTTCGATTGTAGCTATTCCTGCCGTTGTTTTTCTGGGCTTGTGGTTCGCTTTCCAATTCTTGTATGGCATGCTAGCTGCTGGCGGAGGCATAGCCTACTGGGCACACATCGGCGGCTTCGTAGCAGGACTGTTTTTCGGTTTTGTTTGGAGGGGAAGGAGGCGGAAGCGTGATTTTTAGCGATGTAGTCAATGGGATTCTCCTTGTCGCCTATAATTTTTTCATAATAGTCTTTGTTTCACGCAGAATCAGCGAGATATATGGCACGTACATGGCGCGCAAAGCAATACATATACTGTCGGCTGGAGTAAGCGTGTTGCTGGCACGTTTGATTTTTAGCGATTGGCTTGTTCCTCTGCTCCTAGGCTTGTTAATGATCTGCTACACTGTATTAGGGCATTTCCGCAGTCCACACAGTTGGTTCCAAATCAAGAGGAATTACGCAGACATTTACTTCACAGTCGCTTGTACAGTGCTAATTGTTGTCTTTTGGAACTACAATGTCTGGATTGGCGTGCTGTCAGCATTGTTCTTAGCTTGGGGTGATGGCTTCACAGGTATTGTGCGCAACTATGTTTATGGAAAGAGGAATAAAGGCATCTGGGGCAACATCGCCATGCTTGCCGTCTGCATGGCTCTAGCCTACTTTATGAATGGTCGCGTGGGCTATGTTGCCTTCGCCGGCGCAGGCTTCGCCAGTATTGTTGAGAAGTTCGAGCGCGTAGACGACAACATTTCGATACCTTTCGGCTCAGCAGTCATAATGACTCTTCTGCCCTTGCTTTAACCCTGCACAGCAAGACTTAACTCTCTGTTTCTTTTTCTCAAAAGAACAGAACAACTGAAAGGCGAAAAACTTGGCAACGCTGGCACAGTTGAAACTCGCAATGATACTTCCGAACCTGTTGTTAGGTATAATATTCGCAGCGTTTCTGGCAGTCATCATGTTCATTCTGCAGCCCAACATGATGTGGGTAGCGTTTGTTCTTGCAGCCATTTTCATCTTAATACAATATCTTATTGGACCAGCAATAGTGAGAGCCTCAACCAGGCTGCGCTACCTCAAATCTGGAGAGAACCCATGGCTAGAATCAACAGTGAACGAGCTAGCCGAAAAAAGCGGTATTCCGACTCCAAAACTAGCCATTGTACCTAACCCGACCCCTAACGCCTTCGTCTTCGGAAGAACCAGCAGCGACGCAACTCTAGCCCTACATGAAGGCTTGCTTCAACAGCTTGACCAGAACGAAGTAAAAGGCGTCATCGGACATGAACTTGGACACATCAGACACAAGGACTTCCTAATCATGACTGCATTGTCCTCCCTGCCACTATTAGCCTATCTGATATTTCGCGTGGCATTTGAAACAGCTTGGGTAAGTGGCAGAACCACGTCACGCAAGAAAGAGGGAGGCGCCGGGCTGGCAGCTGCTCTCTTCGTGGTCAGCATTCTTTCGTACATTGTATACATTGTTGCTCTAATATGCGTCATGAGGCTAAGTCGACTACGTGAGCACTATGCAGATGCGTATTCAGCCTATGTGACTGGCGAGCCACGGCAGTTGGAGAGCGCTCTAACCAAAATAACTTATGGCTTGTCACTGGCGCCTAATCCAGAAAGAGAAGGAGCAAGAACCCTATACATCGGCGACCCAGCCTTGGCTAAGCTGGAAGTTCAGGGCATAATCAGCAAGAAGGAGCAATACGACCTTGACAAGGACGGTGTCTTAGACGAGAAAGAACTCGAACTTGCCATGGAAGCAGAGGCAAAGTCCAGATGGCTCACTGTAAATAGATGGTTTCACACTCACCCAGCCACTTTTCAGCGAATTCTGCTATTGCGCGAAATCGGCAACGAGATGGCAACTGGAAAATACTCAAGCGACCGAATGTATGCGCACATATAGCTACCGTACTCGGCAATCTTTGGTGCTAAACGTGAACCCGATCGAGAAGCTTCCAAGAAAAGACAACAGACTTGCTAATACAGGAAAACACGCTTGAAAGAGCTTGAGCACCGCAATCTGGTCACTTTTAATCAAACCTCTTAAATCAAGTGTCCATAGCAACGTATTCATGAAAAGGACGAAGGATTATGGCAGCCGCTACGAGACAACCTCCGGGTGGTTACATGTTGAGACTACGAAGTGTACTCTCCGATTATGCGTCGTTATTTATAACCAACTTAGTTATTGGATTTGCGATGACTGAGGGAACAATATGAACGAAGCAGTGAAAACCAAGGGACTTGTCAAGGTTTACTGCGGCAAGGAGACGGTTGAGGCTCTCAAGGGAATTAGCATTTCAATAGGCAAAGGCGAACTGTTTACTCTGTTAGGTCCAAACGGTGCTGGAAAAACCACGTTTCTCAGAATTATTGCTACTCAGCTCATGCCAACAAAAGGGGATGCTTACGTTCTAGGATACAACGTTTTAACCGAACCAAAGGAAGTGCGTAGGCGCATAGCTGTTGTGCCTCAAGATGTCGCCGCGTATAGCGGTTACACTCCGTGGGACTACGCCTACAACTTTGCCAAGTTAAGAGGCATGTCCAGCTCAGACGCAAAACAAGCCGCACATAAAGCGCTAACAGCCGTCGACGTCGAACAACTGAAGAACCGAACGTGCGCCACACTGTCAGGAGGCGAAAAGCGCCGAGCCTTGATTGCAGCTTGCTTGGCGTCAGATGCCGACTGTTTCATGCTAGACGAACCTACAAGCGGCTTGGACGCTGTAGCGCGAAGGGGCGTCTGGTCTGCCTTACGCGAAATAGTGAAAGAAGGCAAAACCATACTATTAACCACGCATATGATGGAAGAAGCCGAAATGGTCTCAGATCGGCTGATCATAATCAACAAGGGAACGGTCATTCAGGAAGGCACGCCAAGAGAAATTAAAGGTTTAGCCAAGGAGAAATACCGCGTCATAGTTGACGGACAGTTTGACCAACTCAACTCATATGGAGAAGTAGCCAAACTCGGCGACCGAAATATCGTTTACGTAAGAACTCAGGACGACGCGCTAGAACTGCTGAAGGTCACGTTGAAGAACGGGTTGCGAGCTGAGGCATCTCCAGTCACACTTGAAGACGTGTTTGTCAAGCTTATAGGAGGACTGAACAATGAGCAAGTTCATTAAAGACTCACTGATAATCGCTTGGATGAAATCTTTTCCCGATCTCAGAAGAAACCCACTCATGATTATAGTGGTAGCTATGATAACGGCTATCCCGCTGTTTTTCATGGTTATCTTCACTGGTGGCGGAATGCTACTCCACGGCTTAGTCGGAGCTATGGTTTCAACAATTGGTTTCGTAGGTGTGGCTTCAGCTATCGGTGAAATCTCATGGGACAGATACATCAAACTTAGAGAGATGATGGTAGCGATGCCTGTGCACCCGCTTTCCTACGCGATGGGCATAGCCTTGGCTCCACTAGTGCTGTCAATTCCCACGCTAGTTCTTTTTGGAGCCATAGCATCAACTTGGGGGGTCTTTACACCTGCAAATGCATTATGGACGATTGCTGCGCTGCTAATCTGCTGGGCTTCCACAAGCGCGGTCAGCTTTCTAATATCCACATACATGATTAAAGCAAGTCCTTGGCTGCTGAACCAAGTTTCAAACATCTTAGGCATCGGCTTGGTTTTCTTACCGCCTGTTTATTATCCAGAAACCATGCTTGGAAATCTAAGCTGGATATCTCTAGTGTTTCCTACTTCTAATGCTGCAGGCTTGATCAGAGCTTATTTAGGCTTGTCAGTGTTGTCTCAGGAAAATCTGGTCATTCGATGGTTAGTACTGATTGTCATGACCACGGTGTTCATCGTCTTGACGTCAGTTAAGGCTAGATGGAGGGAAACCTAGAAGACAAACAGAATTCATAGATTGCTCACGACTCATACTGATCTAGAAAAGATACTAGGTGAATCGGGGAAGCGACGCTGCCTTCAGCTCTGCCTAGTTACACGAGTTCGCGTTTGATGTATCCTGCCATCAGATTGAAGGTTATGACTCCATTCACTGAGCGTCTGTCGATGCCTGTGTGAACGCTGATTTCGGCTATGGTGAGAGGCTCTGACCCATACAGGGCTCTAAAGATCTTCTCTGTATAACCTCTATACTTTGGAGTCTGCTGTAGGTAGAACTCGTTCTGCGCGACTCTCCTCTCCCCATTATCAGTTAAGGTATATCTGAACCTTAACATGGTGAATCCGCCGTCTCAACCGTCATAATATACTACCTAGACATAGGTATATAAAAATTATCAAGAATATGTATAGAAAAACAATCACTGACTTAGAACCAAATTTGCCGCCAACATGTCATCAAACCTTATCTTTTCAACAACTGAAACAGCAAGCGGCGTGTCTCACTGATGACTCTGAAGGCTTCCGTAACCAGAAACGGCGCCGTGCTCTTGGGCAAGCACGTTGCATGTGACTCATATGATGCTGCTCGTCCAATAAGAGTTGTAACTCATGCACACTACGACCATTTAGGCGGATTGCAGCAAAGCCTCAGAAGATGCAAAGCGGTTGTTATGACGTCTGCCACCCAAGACCTGATAACTGTTCTGCAAGGACAGACTTCACTGATGCATGGGAACGTTTACTCTTTGAATTACGGTGAAACCTTACCATATGATGGCGAAAGAGTAACATTACATCCTGCCGATCATATACTAGGCGCAGCTCAGGTTTTGGTGGAAGACAAAGACGGAGCTAGAATTGTCTACACAGGCGATTTCAGAATGTCTAATACGCCTGTCTTGGAAGCTGATGTTTTGGTTTTGGAAGCGACTTATGGCAATCCATTTCAAGTTCGCCCTTTCAAGAGAATAGTTGAGAGTGCCTTAGTTTCGCTTGTAGAATCCGCGTTGAAAAACGGTCCCTTGTACATCTTTGGTTATCACGGGAAGCTGCAGGAAGTCATGCAGATACTTTATGAGAATGACATTGAGGCGCCTTTCATACTTCCTGAAAAGGTTTTTCGTGCAGCTAAGGTGTGTGAACGCTACGGCATGCGAGTGGGCAAGGTTTTGTCAGCTGACGAAGAGGAAGCGATGGAGATTGCTGAGAGAAATGAACCGCATGTTGCATTTTATCACATGAATTCCAAACGGTATGTAGGCACGGACTGTTTGCGGATTTGTGTGAGCGGTTGGGAGTTCAGCGGTCCGCGTAGACAGATTGCGCCTAACGAGCATATTGTAGCTCTGAGCGACCATGCTGATTTCAGAGAGCTGCTGCAGTATGTTAGCGAGAGCAAACCCAAGCTTGTTATTACAGATAACCACCGAGTGGGCGATGCAGTGGTTCTAGCTCGTGAGATTGAGAAGAGGTTGGGTATTCCAGCTCAAGCTTTGCCATCATAGGGTCAACATCCTTTTCTTCTCTTGAATGAGAACAGTTAAATGCTTGTTAATCCCTTTGGTGCGAAGTTAATTGAGGCTAGTCATGATGCTCAGCATTCGAAAGTTTGTGCAAGGTAAGGATGAAGCCGCTTGGATTAGTGTATGGAATCGAGCCTTTCGAGAGTTTGAGGAATTCAGAGACCTGACGGCTGAAGAGATGTTGAAATGGGAGAAGTCGCCGTCCTTTGACGTGGCTGGCATCTTCATAGCTGAGCTAGAGGGCAAACCTGTAGGAATCATTAACGCGTACGTGGACAAGAGGAGAGAGGAGAAAAAAGGGTTCATCAACAACTTTGGAGTGGTTCCTGATTATAGGCGAAGAGGTATAGGAAAGGCGCTGGCGGAAAGAGCTATGGTAAGCTTTCGGGAACGTGGGATGGAAAGGGTTGAGGCTAGCGCCGCAATGGATAGCATTGCTGCGAAGCGGCTAGGGGAGAGGATGGGTTTCACGCGAGTTAGGGTGTTCAGTCTTATGAAATGTGGATTAGAGAGTCTTCCATCTAGCATTGAAGAGAATCGTGAAGTAACCCTGAGAAATATCAAGCAGCCATCTGAGGAGGATATACGGCTCATAAACTCACTTGTAAACGACACATTCAGCGAACACTACAATTACAGACCAGCCAGCCTCGAGGAAACAAAGTTCTTTATGACCGAAGACCCGATTTTCAAGAAGCAAGAGTGGCTTATCGCCAGCCTCAACGGCTTGCCAGTAGGCTATGTTGGAGTTGGTGTGGACCAAGAATACAATCAACAGAAAAATGCGAAAGCAGCTTGGATACTCGACATAGGCGTGCTAAAGATTCATAGGCGAAAGGGCATAGGCACAAGACTCATGCTTGAAGCCATGAAACTCATGAAAGCCGAAGACATGACTGAAGCCATGCTAGGCGTAGACGACCAAAACCCAACGCATGCCATCAAGCTATATGAAAAAGTGGGATTCCACGCAGCAAGAAAGGATGCAGCATACCAGAAGCAAATCTGAAAGGATTTGACTCGCTACTTTTCACGTTTTCCTTCTATGTAGTCTTCTACCCATTGTTTGGCTTGGTCATCTGGCACTTGCACTGGAGGATGCTTGAAAGCATATGCCGAGATCCCTGTCAAAGCGCCACTTACGCCTCTGTCCAAAGCTATTTTCACAGCTCTGACTACGTCTATAACTACGCCTGCGCTGTTAGGTGAGTCTTCAACCTCGAGCTTGGCTGTCAACGTGACTGGTTGGTTGCCGAACTTCTTTCCCTTCAGAAAGATGTGGCAGATTTTCTTGTCGCCTAGAAAAGGCACATAGTCGGATGGTCCTATACGAGTTGGCAACTTGTACGGAACAAGACTCGTTACAGCTTCTGTCTTGCTAATTCTCTTTGTGTGCAGTCGTTCTTCAACCGTCATATTGAGAAAGTCAGTGTTGCCGCCTAAATTGAGTTGATAGGTTTCGTCGATTTCGATGCCTCTGTCAAGGCACAGTTTAACTAGGTTACGGTGCAGTATGGTCGCACCTAACTGACTCTTTATATCATCGCCTGCCACTGGCAGGCCTGCTTTCTCAAAACGTTTAGCCCACTTCGGATTGGAGGCTATGAATTCGGGAATGCAGTTGGCGAGAGCGCATTTAGCTTTCAAACAGGCTTCAGCATAAGCCCGTGTTGCTTTGTTGCTGCCCACTGGAATGAAATTCACCAGAACATCAGCCTCAGCTTCCCGCAGGACTTCAGCTACATCAGCAGGCTTCGTTCTCTTGGCATCATAAGTGTAGAAAGGCTCTTTCATATGAGGCGCAACACCATCAAGAATGGGACCAGCCAAGACCTTCACACCAGTCTTGGGCACATCAGCAAATTTGGCGCAACAGTTAGGCACAGCCCAGATAGCTTCAGCCAAATCCTTACCAATCTTGTTTCTGTTCACGTCAAAAGCAGCAACAAACCTAACATCCCTAATGCGGTAGTCACCGAATCTAACATGCATCAAACCGGGCACCTGCGCCTTCTCTTTTGCATTCCTGTAATATTCTACGCCTTGAACCAGGGCTGACGCACAATTGCCAACACCTGCAATGGCTACACGCACTTCTCTCTTTGGCAAGCTGACCTCACCAGATTGATAACAACCGCATACACAACCCAAATCCTATTAACCTTATGCCAAAGCCAAACCCACATCATCCAACAAACTCGATGATGACACTGTAGCGCGTGATTAATCATCAACACGCAGACAAGCTCAGCCTCCTCAACTCAACATAGAAGAAGTTGAACAGTGCAGTCTTGCGTGTTCAACAACTCAAGAACACACACAGCC
>CAYLSJ010000048.1:0-8500 GCA_964386655.1 uncultured Candidatus Bathyarchaeia archaeon
ATGTCGCGCATGTAAACCTCGTATTTGGCTGTTTGAGCTGCAACTTGTGCGATGCCGTGGCCCATGAGCCCGGCGCCTAAAACTGCTACAGTCTTGATTTCCATGATTTGGAGTCTCCTTTTCTCGCATGAGAGGTTAGTGTTAAGCTTGTGAATCGCATATATAATTTCCGACAAGCTGTTAGCTTGGCTTTTGGAGTTCATGGACAAGAAGTGCAACTATGAGTAGCGCTGGAATCATCATTGAAAGTGTAACGTAGAAGGGTAGCTGCGGAAAGTAGGTGATGTAAAGGTAGTTGCCCAGCAGCATTCCGAATCCGTTGAAGATGTAGCCCACGAAGTTCCTGAATCCCACTACCTTGCCTCTGTTTGCAGGGTCGATTAAGTCTGTTGAGAGTGCCATTGCTGAAGACATGACTAAAAGTTGTCCTATTGCGAACATGGACATCGCGATCATGACGATCACGAGGTTGCCCACGGTGAAAATGACTGTTGCAGATGCGAAGAGAGCGAGACCCAGAACTAGTGGGATTTTTCTGCCGATTTTGTCCACCATCTTGCCTATTGGAATAGACATCACTACCATGGTGAGCAGTAGTGGTATGAAGGTGAGCCACCATTGCTCTTCTGGGATGCCCAGCACTTGTTTTGCGTAGATTGCGTTCATGACGCCGGTCATTGACATGCCGAACATGATGAGGATTTGAACTATGAATAACCAGAACACTGTTGGTGGTAGGACTTTCCAGACTTTAATGCTCTCTTTCACGGCTTTGGGGTAAGAGGATATGAAGTATCTGGCTTTGATTGGTTCTGGGTCTCCGTTTGTCACCGTTTCTTTTAGTTTGAGGCGCCAGAATGCTGCGATGAGGTAGAGTATTGTCATGATTACGTAGATGATGCGCATGCTGTCGACTAGTCCAAACTGCCACAACAGAAGCCCAGCGATTGCGGGTCCAGGCGTGTTGAATGTGCCGTGGATTAGCATTATCAGGGATGAGCCCATGCCTCTGCGTTCTGGTGGCAGTGAGTCTTGGACCATGGCGAATAGTGCAGGCTGGTAGATGAGGCACAAGCTGTGGACTATGGAGCCTATTAGGATGAAGTGCCATGTGGGTGCGAAGGCGTAGAAAAGGTTTGACAGTGCCATTATGAAGGTCATGGTTGTGATGAGCCAGCGTCTGCCGTATTTATCTGCTAGGTAGCCGCCGGGAAATGCTACTGCTGCCATGGCAACCCAGTTGGCTAAGCCTATGATTCCTAGGGCTAGTCCTGTTCCATGGAGGGCTATGACGTAGTATTGGAAGTTGGGTACGGGCATTTCCATGGCGAGGTCCATTATCATCCAGCTGACAATAAGGATCTGATAGTTGCCTGTGATGAACGAAAACTCCTGTCTTAGAAGGGCTCCGAGTTTTAACATGCGTCTCTTTCTCTGTGCGTGATTTGGGAAGCGGTAGAACAGTGTAGTCATCGATATAAGGTTTGACTTCATTGTGGGCTGAGTTGAGTTTGAGAGAAGCTTTTTAATCTGGGTTCAAAGATTGCAGATGAAAAGGAGACCGTGAGGATTAGCCCGGAGCAAGGAGCGGTATGACTTGGCTTAACATGGGTCAAATCCTGCGTGTACATGCTAAGAACCATCCGAATAAGATTGCGCTTAAGGACTGGCATGGAAAAACCCGGACTTATGTCGAGCTGGAATCTAGGACGAATCGGTTGGCTAACGGCTTGTTGAAGATGGGTTTGCGTAAAGGCGACCGTGTGGCTGTCATGCTTTACAACAGTGTCGAGTTTGTGGAGATTGACTGTGCTTTTGCTAAGGCTGGGTTGGTTGTTGTGCCTATCTGCTGGCGCTATGTTCCAAAGGAGGTAGCATATGTAATTGACAACTCAGATGCTAAAGCAGTAATTGCAGGCGAAGACTTCATTGACTGCATTGAAAGTATTCGTGAGACGTTTACGCAGAGACATGCTAACCGTTACATTTCAGTGGGCTCTCGCAGGTTCGAGGGATACATTGACTATGAAAGCTTGGTCGCAAAGTCGCATGACACCATGCCTAATGTACAAGTTGATGAAAAGAATACGTGGTTTCAGATTTACACTTCCGGCACAACGGGTATTCCCAAGGGTGTTGTGCGCTCACATCGGTCCTACATTGCCTTTTACCTGATTAATGCAGTTGAGTTCGGGTTTTCTGAGAAGGATAAGGGCATGATTGTAATGCCTTTGTACCATGTGAATTCAACGTTTTATGGACCCTTATTCCTGTATATCGGCGGAACTCTATACGTAGGACGAGACAAAGGCTTTGACCCGGTTGAGTTGTTGCGCACTTTCAGCGAAGAGAAGATTACGTTCACGTCGTTGATTCCGACACATTACAACTTGATCTTGAATGTGCCTGAGGATGAGCGGAAACGGTTTGATGTGAGCAGTGTGCGTGAGTTGTTGTGTTCTTCTGCGCCTGCTAGGGGTGAAGTGAAGAAGGGGATTTTGAAGTGCTTTCCAAATGTGGAGTTGTTCGAAGCTTATGGCTCTACTGAGGCTGGATTAGTCACTTTGCTTAGACCTGAAGACCAGCTACGCAAAATTGGCTCAATTGGTAAGGAATGTTTGGGAACAGCTACGTTGAAGCTGTTGGGTCAAGACGGAAAGGAAGTGCCCGTAGGCGAAGTGGGCGAGTTGTATTCGCAAGGACCTATGATGTTTGATGAGTATTACAAGTTGCCTGACAAGACCAAGGCTTCGTTCCGGGACGGCTACTTTACTGCTCGTGACATGGCAAAGAAGGATGAGGAAGGCTACTACTACCTAGTCGACCGCAAAGACAACATGATAATCACTGGCGGTGAGCATGTTTATCCAAGCGAGGTTGAGGAACTTGTCTGTAGGCATCCTAAGGTGTTCGACGTAGCTGTGATAGGAGTGCCCGACAATGTCTGGGGTGAAGCTGTCAAAGCTGTGGTCATTTTGAAGCAGGGAGAGAAAGCTAAGCCAGAGGAGATTATTGAGTGGTGCAGAGGTAAGATTACAGGATACAAGAAGCCTAAGTCAGTAGACTTCATCAAACCTGAAGAAATGCCAAGAACAACCACAGGAAAAATCTTGCACAGAAAACTAAGAGAAAAATACGCCCAGCAGCTCTGATCATTGTTTCTCGTCCATTGCATAGTCGTGTCGGTGTCGTTGTGGTATGGTTCGGACAAGACTTTGCCTTATGCTAGAGTTTTCAAATCCGCTGTTGGTAGAAACTCCGGCGGCTTGCGAATCCTTGTTGCTCGCTCAAAAGCATAGGCCAGCTTGATGAGTATCGGCTCCTGCCATGCTTTGGCGAAGAACGAGATGCCAACGGGTAGACCAAAGATGTATCCTACCGGCACAGTGATATTTGGGTACCCAGCTACCGCAGGGAGCGAATCGCTTTCTATTCCCCAGCCAATTGTGTCGCCGTTGACCAAGTCGATTATCCACGATGGACCGCCTGATGGCGCAACGATTGCATCGAGTTTGTATGCTCGCATCGTTTTGTCGATGCCTTCTTTACGTGCCAGACGATGATTCTTTGCGAGTGCATCGCGATATTTCTTGTCGCCTAACGAGCCTGTTTTCTGAGCCGTTTCCATATGTTCCTGTCCGAAATATGGCATCACACGGTCCTTGTTTTTTTCGTTAAACTCTATGACTTCTGCCAATGTCCTTACAGGGGCTTTCGTGCTTGCGAGGTACTTATTCAAGTCCGCCTTGAACTCGTGATAAAGGACTGCCATTTCGGTCTTGCGGAATTTTTTGGGGTGTAAGACATCCACCGGGTCAACGATCACCGCTCCCATTCGCCTCATTGCATCTAGACACGATTCAAAAATCTTGATGACACGCTTGTTAGTCCCCACCATTTTTCTTGCAACGCCAATACGAACGCCCTTAAGGCCGTTCTCGTCAAGGAACTGGGTATAATCCTTGAACGCTCTCCCTCTACTAGGCTTTGTAGCTGAATCCTGCTCATCGACTCCTGTCAGCGCTCCAAGCAGAATCGCTACGTCTGCGACAGTGCGCGCCATCGGTCCAGCTGTGTCTTGACTGTGGGCAATGGGAATAATTCCGCTCCGACTCCACAAACCAAGTGTAGGTTTGATACCAACAATACCGTTTGTTTGGCAGGGGCAAATGATCGAGCCGTCAGTCTCTGTGCCGACTGCGGCTGCACAAAGATTTGCCGCCACTGCAACTGCCGAGCCTGATGATGAACCGCAGGCGGAACGGTCAAGCACGTAGGGGTTACGTGTGAGTCCGCCGCGAGATGACCAGCCGCTGACTGAGTGTTTACCGCGGAAATTCGCCCATTCGCTCAAGTTGGCTTTGCCTAAGATCACTGCGCCTGCTTGGCGCAGTTTCTTGACGATGAATGCGTCGAGTAGTGCAGTATGTCCTTCAAGGGCAAGTGATCCAGATGTGGTCTGCATACGGTCATGTGTGTCAATGTTGTCTTTGATGAGGATGGGAATGCCGTGGAGCGGTCCACGTGTTTTGCCGATACGCCGTTCTTTGTCAAGGGATGAGGCGATAGCCATAGCGTCAGGATTTGTCTCGATGACGGAGTTCACTTTCGGACCGTTCTTGTCTACTGCTTCAATCCGTTCCAAGTACAACTCGACAAGATGCCGCGCCGTCAGCTCGCCAGCGGTCATCATTGACTGCAATTCTGAAATCGTCCATTCTCGCAGTTTCATCGTCTGCTACCAGCGATTCCGTGTTCTCCGCCGACGGCTAATAAGTTTTGGCATGGGTAGGGTTCTCGGTGAGGCGAGATTGTTGCTGAGGTTTAGGGAGGAAAATTCCCCATTTAGATTGAGAATGTAAAGTGAAAAGGAATATCAGGCTGATAAAGGGTTTCTCCATAGACTGATGAGGAGAAGACCATGTGCTTAACAATCCTTTTCAGTGCGCGCCACTTATTAAGTGAAGCTGTGATGTGGGACTAGCCCTGAACCAGGAAATCAGATGCTCAACATGCAAACATCCCTCCGGCAACATGCTTGACTTCAGATGCTCTCATTGTGGCAACCCGTTAAACGCTGAAGTTGACTTCAACTTCGACCAGTCAAGAATCCGATCGCGAGACCACTCTTTGTGGCGCTACGCCAACCTCTTTCCATACGTCAACGAAAGTGATATCGTAACATTAGGCGAAGGTTGGACACCACTGGTCAAGTTCGCAGACAACCTACACTTTAAACTAGAAAACCTGAACCCAACTGGCTCTTTCAAGGACAGAGGCTCAACCACACTTATCTCAGCCATACACAAACAAATCAAGAAACAAGGCGGATACATAGCTGAAGACTCATCAGGCAACGCAGGCGCATCCATAGCTGCATACGCTGCTAGAGCAGAGCTGAAAGCCGAAATTTACGTTCCAGAAAACGTGTCAGGACCTAAATTCAATCAGATCAAATTCTACGGCATGCGAGTCATAAAAGTTTCAGGCTCCAGAAGTCGAGTGGCTCAAGAAGCTCAACAGCCTGAGAAAGGAAAGTTCTACGTCGGACACATATTCCATCCGCTTTTTAGAGACGGCATTCGAACCCTCGCTTACGAAATCGCTGAACAACTCAATTGGAGAATGCCAGAACGTCTCTATCTTCCTGTTTCAGCTGGCACCCTGCTGCTCGGAGTCATAAGTGGCTTCAGACACTTAGCAGACTCAGGCATCATTGACGCAGTGCCCACGATTGTAGCGTGCCAGACCAGACAAGTGTCGCCGCTTTACCACTGCATGAAGAAACTCGACTACAAGCCGCCAGAGAGGATAACGTCAATAGCTGACGCATTGGTCAGCACTAACCCACCATTACTTGACTTGATGATCAAAGAAATGCGGAAAAACCACGGGGATGTTGAAGTAGTAGACGAGAATGAGATACTAAAAGTCTTCACCGAACTTGCACACAAAGGCTTCTATGTGGAACCAAGTTCAGCAGTAGCCTACGCCGCACACCAAAAACAACTCAGAAACAAGAAGACATCAAACATAGACAAAACTGTAATAATCCTAACAGGCAGTGGACTCAAGACCAGCCTACAACCAACCCATCAAGGAACGCAGTCTGCGCGCGCATTCTAGCAAGTACATGAATAATGAGAAAAGCTTGATAAAGAATTGAGTGTTGTATCAAATTAAGGTGATGAACTTGAAGGGATATGTAATCCATATTGAGAAAGAAACAACTAAAAATAGTGATTTCCGCCGTGTCTTGTACACTGGGAAGTACAGTCAGCTCGTGCTTATGAGCATTAAGCCTGGTGAAGAAATAGGCGAAGAAACGCATGACGATGTTGATCAGTTCTTTCGATTTGAGGAAGGAGAAGGAAAAGTGATTATTGACGGTGTAGAACACCGCGTCAAGGATGGAAGCGGAGTCATCGTCCCAGCAGGTGCCAAGCACAATGTCATTAATACCTCAAAGCTCGCGAACCTTAAGCTTTACACGATTTACTCGCCACCTGAACACCAAGACGGCATAGTCCGCCACACCAAGAAAGAAGCGATGGCTAGTGAGGAGCATTTTGACGGACGAACCACAGAACAGCGTAGTGTTTAGTGCCATAATTGTGCGCATTTACTTTTGGGTTACCAAATAGACTCCTAGAAAGATGAGAAGCCCGCCAACAACTATAGGCGCAGTAATCTTTTCACCCACAAACAAGGCTGCCAATAAGACGGTTACAAGAGGCTCAGCGAATAGGAAGGAGCTGGTCACAGTTGCGCCTACATTCTTCAAGGCGTAGAACCAGATGTAATAGCCCATGAGTGTGCAAGCAATCGCTAGATAAGCAATCGCCAACCAACTGGACAGATTCAGAGACAAAGCCAAGCGAATCGAATTGTCCGCCAGTGAGAAAGGAAGCAGAAACAAGCCTCCAAGCATGGTTACGTAAGTCAAAACCAGAATCGGATTGTACTTTTCAACCGTTCTCTTTCCCGAAATAGTGTAGAAATTCCAGAGAATAGGGGTTGCAAGCAGAACAATACTTCCATAAAGGAAGTCAGGGTCAAACTGCAGGCTCAAGGAGCCACCTAGAATAACGACAAGAGTACCTGCTGAAGCGAGGCAGATTCCAGAGACCTGCCCCATGCTTATCCGTTCTTTCAGCAACCGCGTTGAAGAAATAGCTATGAATATCGGCGAAAGCAAACAGGTGAAAATGGCTGCAATGGATGCGCCTGCCATCTCTATTCCAGTATACTGAGCAAGAAAAAAGAATGTAACGCCTGAGAGAGCTAGCAAAGCCATGTTAGGCAAGTCTTTAATCTCGATTAGTGCTCTGTCTTCTGATTTGTGGATTCTCTTCAGCAGTAAGGTCAAGGCGAACAGTCCGCCCGCTAGCAAGAACCTGAAAGTCGCTATGGAAACAGGTGTCAGTCCCTGCGCCAAAGCCATCTTCACAACAACAAAGGAGCTGCCCCAGAAAACAATCAAAATGACCAGCAGAAGGGTCTCAAGTGTCCCAACAGGTTTGCCTGCCATAGCGCACAAGATTTCAGAACAACCCTATAAACCATTACCGCCAAACGTGTGCGTATTTGAGTTTACTGCATCAATGTTACTTTGCCATTCGTGTAGACAGGGACTATTCCAAAATGATCCAGCTTACACGAGAAACTGATGTCTTTTCTGAATCCCAGCTCTACCAGATGCTTAGCATGCCTCGACCTCATCACATGCTCACTTAAAGCATCTTTCACACGCTCAAAAGCGAAGACAGCCGCCAACATCTTATCTGAAAGATCAAATCTATCAGCTGGAAACTTGGAGGCGATTGCTCCAGCGCAGAGAAGATCCTCCAATGAAAACAAGCCTTTCTCGCCAGCCAAAACAAACGAGACATTCGTCTTCCTCTTATGTGCAAGCTCTGTAGCTTTCTCTGTAACAGCCACTGCGTTCAAAAACGCACCGACAAGAACGTGGTCAGCTCGGTGACACCGAACCAACGTAGTAGTTCCGCTCGTGGTCGTCACGATCAGAGTTCTTCCTTCAACAACCTCTGGCACAAACTCTAGAGGAGAGTTCCCCAGATCGAAGCCTCGGGGTTTACGTCCTTTTCTCTCACCTACAAGGAGATAATCTGGATGCTGTTCACGCAGCCTGTAAGCTTCTTTCACAGTCCTCGTTGGAATCATAGCCTTGACGCCATTAGCTAAAGCGCTAACAATGCTGCTGCTACATCTCAAAACATCGACAACGATGATCAAGTCACCATGCTTAACAGCCCTGACGGCATCCTTTGCCGCAAACTCAACATTGACCCTAGTAGCCACGCAGTGTCACCAGCGTACTTTGCTCTATTCTCTACATACTCGCCGATCTGCTTAATCACGATATTATACGATGATACTTGAGGAAGTCTTAGGCAGTGAGCAGCTTTTTCTTGGCAAGGACTTTTTCTATGTCTTTCTTGGCGCCTAGCTTTTGGAATATTTCCAAGGCTTGGTTGAG
>CAYLSJ010000049.1:0-8400 GCA_964386655.1 uncultured Candidatus Bathyarchaeia archaeon
GGGAAGAATTCTACAAGGGAATGAAAGTGACGATGGAAGAGGCAATTGAGCTTGTTAAGCAGTCAACCATCGTGAATATGGTTGGCAAATGCATTGTCAGACAGGCGGTTAAGGCAGGACTGGTGCATCCGGAGGCTATACTGAAAATAAAGGGCATACCACACGCACAAATAGTCAAAATATAAGAAAGCGTGTGCGCTTTTTTCAGAATCCTAGTTATTGGCAAGTCATAAGTTGTGCACTTCGATCTTGGCATCTCTCATAAGCCGGTTCAAAACCCACATAATTGAGCGAATAGAGCTGAAGCTTTAAAGGCATCTTTAACGTGCGATTCTGCCAAAGAATGTGATAATGTTGAGAGAAAGCGAGTTTCGAAAACATCTTAAAGAGCGTGACTTGACTGCCGACAGCATTGACGAATCTGTGAATGCCGTCAGAGAGTTTGAGGAGTATCTTGGGAAGAGAGGAACCTCGCTCGAGTCCGTGAGTCTAGACGAGCTTAAGGATTATGTCGCCTCACTTGCAAAAGAAGACACAAATTCCATAGACAGAATAATTGCCATTGCTCGTTACTGCCGCCTTGTGAGGAAGAACGACCATTTCATATATCTGGTGTCATTGATAGGCGCCAGAAACGTGCTCCCTGACATTGGCGAAAGGCTGGCAACCATTGCAGGTAAAGAGGTGCAGCGTAGAGTGTATCAAGGGTTTGAGTTGCCGCCGCTGGGTTCACCCCAGGAAAGCTTCCCGAGGCTTACCAAGATGATTGTAGATGGAATGGAGGCTGAGTTGCCCAGCGAAACGTGCAGAGAGATCCTTACATGGAACTATCACAAAGTGCCAGAAGAGGCGTTCAAGGAAAAGAAGGAACGATTCGAGAAAGCACCGAGCATAGACGAGTTCCTGAAGGACGAGCATCGAAGATTCATAAAAGAACTAGCAGGCTACATGAGAAAAGAGCAGTTGTGGTATGAACAGGAAATTACTCCAGAGGTTCTTGAGTTTGTCAAGGGAAACCAAGAGATTCAGAACGGTGTCAGAGATGGCGACAGGATATACGTGACTAAGATTCCGTTTGCACCAAAGCAGTTCATGGCTGAGAAAGACCCTGTGATGAAAAGGTATTACGCATGCCACTGTCCCTTGGTAAGGACAGCCATACGCGACGGAAAACCCAGGGTCTCACCTGTATTTTGCTACTGCAGTGCCGGCTATGAAAAGCTGCCCTACGACGTGATATTCGGCGAACCAGTCCAAGTAGAACTGCTCGAGAGTGCGCTCAAAGGAGACCTTCGATGCCGTTTCGCCATCCGAATACCGAAAAGCAAGATGAAATAGTCTAGGAAAAGGCGGTCTTTGTGACTGAAATTGAAAACAATAGCCTCGCAGCGCCTTGCGGTCTGTACTGCGGCGAATGCCTATACTACAAGAAGCAATGCCTAGGCTGTATTCCTTCAGGCGGTAAGCCTTCATGGGGCAAATGCCGAACTTATGCATGTACTCGGAAGAGGAATCTGGAGCACTGTGGCGAATGCGCTGAATTTCCGTGTGCTCTCTTCCTTAAGCAATATAGTCCAGAGTTAGGACCTTGGCGAGTTTTCTACAAGGCAGGACAGCTTGTGTATCGGAGAAAGATTGGCACCGCAGCATGGGTGAAGGAAAAAGCAAGCGGCAAGAATCCAGACCCCAAAGTAGCTGTTGAGCATCATCTTCGTTTGGAGAAGAACAGGAGAAAGAGAAAACCAAAGAGTCAAATGGTGCAGTCTGCAGAGAGCGCTAAGTAGGTTTCGCTTGGAGACCAGACTAGAATGCCAGCACCGGGGCAAGAGACACGTGCGAAATTGATATTCACTTCAACTGTTTTTCCAAACAGGTCATCAGAAACGCAGGCTTTACTCCTTGCAGAAAGCATTCGCGCCTTTGCGGGATCATTTGCTCAAGCCCCAGTCTGGCTTCTCACACCTGACATCGAGAAACAGCTTTCTACAACCTTCAAAGAGAGGCTGCTTGCCCTCGATATCTCCCTGGTCCCATTCAAGATCGATCGTGAAATTCTCAGATTCCCGCTCGCCGGCGACGTTTTTGCCGCCGCCCTAGCCGAGTCCAGAGCCTACAACCAAGCCGATCTTCTTGCATGGTTGGGCGGCAACACTCTGGTGATTCAAGAACCAAAGGACTTCCTTCTGCCCGAGGGCAAGGCTTTGGGCTTCAGACCTGTTCACCATACTCTCGTAGGCTCACGCTATGATGAGCCGCTCGATCCCTTCTGGACATTGATTTACCGCTGCTGTAACGTTCCCAAAACCCGGGTCTTTCCCATGATGACCCATGTTGATGGAACGAGAATCCGTCCCTATTTCAATGCTGGTCTGCTAGTAGTCCGTCCAGAAAGGCGTCTGCTTCAAGCTTGGCGTGACACTTTTTTCAGGGTTTACGAGGAACCTTCTTTTCAGAAGTTCTATCAGAAGGATGAGCGTTACGCTGTTTTCGTTCACCAAGCTGTGCTATCGGGAGTCATCTTGTCAGCTTTTGAGACTAGCGAAATCCAAGAATTACCTTCGACCTATAATTACCCCTTGCACTTGTATGCACAAGACGTCACAGACCATCGTCCCTCCTCGCTTGAGGAACTGGTGACTTTTCGCCATGAGGGATTCTATAATGATCCAGAGTGGATGAACAAAATACCGGCTGGAGAACCCCTTAAGCAGTGGATTGTCAAATGCTTACCTGAATAGTCCAGTTGTGGCAAGTGCTGTTTTGAGTCTGTTGCTCTAGGTCTTGGCTTGTTAAGATATTTAAGGCAGAGCTGATGTTTGTGTTGTAGCATAAGCCTATTATGCGTGTTGAGGTGGCTGTTTGGGCAAGAAGAAGGTAGTGAGCGAGACTGATATTCAGAACATGGTGTTGCCTGTTGCAAACGATGTTTTAGGCGTAGCTGTAAAAATGTTGGGTTTTGATCGAATTCTCGTCAAATGCCAAGATGGGCATGAGCGCTTGTGTAGAATACGTGGCAAGATTAAGCGTCGCGTTTGGATTCGTGAAGGCGACATCGTCTTGGTTTCGCCTTGGGATTTTCAGTCTGACAGCCGCGGTGACATCATTTGGCGTTACACGAGAGGGCAGGCTGAATTGCTGAGGAGGAGAGGCTACCTCACTCTCTAGCTTCTTGAGCGCTTCTTGAGCAGTTAGGAGATTAATCGTGTCTTCTCAAGAGAAGGCTGAGAGAAAGCTTGGGCGGAGAGAAAGACGCTACGAAATTGAGCGGCTGATGAGGGAGAAGCGCAGCGAAGAATACGAAGCTTTGGAAGAAGTCTTTGACCGTTCAACTCTCATGACTGTATATGATTTCTTGAACAAGGGCACAATAGATCAAATCTTCGGCGCGGTTAAGGCTGGAAAAGAATCTAAGCTTTACTGGGGCAAGGACAAGGAAGGCAAGACATTAGCCATAAAGATTTTCCTCACAGTTTCAGCAGAGTTTAAGCGAGGTATGATACCGTACATTGAGGGTGACCCGCGGTTCGCACACATCAAGAGAGACACTCGCTCACTGGTTTATGCGTGGGCTCAGAAGGAGTTCAGGAACTTGACTCAGGCTGCTGAAGCTGGTGTCACTGTGCCTAAGCCGATTGATGTGAGCCATAATGTGTTGATTATGGAGTTCATTGGAAAAAACGGTGAAAGCGCACCTTTGCTCAGGGAAACTGAAGTCAAGAACCCGCAGCGAGTCTACATTCAGGTCTTGAACAACGTGAAGAGGCTCTATCAGAAGGCTAAGCTGGTACACGGCGACTTGAGTGAGTATAACATTATGTTGTGGAAGAACCGCCCTGTTCTGTTTGATGTGTCCCAAGCAGTTCCGCTGGAGCATCCTATGGCTGATCAACTGTTGCGCAGAGACTTGGAGAATCTTAATCGGTTTTTTAAACGGTTAGGAGTAGAAGTGTTTTCGTTGGAAGAAGCTTACAGGAAGGTGACAGGCAGTGGCGCGGGCTAGCACGTTCACGAAAATTCCGAAAGACCGCATAGGCGCCTTGATAGGTCCAGAAGGGAAGATTAAACAGAACATCGAAAAACGACTCAAGATAGAATTAACCATCGACAGTGAAACAGGCGACGTTACAATCATGCTGGCGCCTGATGCAGAAGACCCTTCGCAGTTGTTCAGGGCGCAGGAAGTCATAACTGCTGTTGGACGAGGCTTCTCGCCTGAGCGAGCCTTCCGCCTCATCGACGATGAAGATGCTGTGTTGGAGGTAATTGACCTGCGTGAGATGTTTGGCACTTCACCCTCTGAGTTGCAGCGTGTTAAAGGCAGGATTATTGGGCAGGAGGGCAAGACTCGGCGGATAATAGAGGAGTTGACTGAAGCTGATGTGTCCGTTCACGGTCACACAGTCGCTATTATAGCTGACATGGATCAGATGGAGGTAGCCCGCGAAGCCGTCAAGATGCTGCTAAGAGGTAGCCAGCACAGCACGGTCTACCGTTACTTGCATAGAAAAAGACGAGAACTGAAGAAAAAGAAACTAGAAATCTGGGAGAAACCTTTCGAGACACCTGAGAAATGACTAGGCATTGATGACTAGTCAATTTTGAAGCAATACCCTTCCAAAATTATTATCTAGTCTCTTTTTTCTTCTTTAAGCTGTGGCGCTG
Source organism: uncultured Candidatus Bathyarchaeia archaeon (assembly GCA_964386655.1). GTDB lineage: Archaea > Thermoproteota > Bathyarchaeia > Bathyarchaeales > Bathyarchaeaceae > DATETJ01. Next base: position 4,663 of record CAYLSJ010000049.1, read on the forward strand.
TAAATAACACTATGACTGAGGCTGTCTAAACCGCTGTCTATTGTCCAAGTGAAGACCGCGTAAGCATCGCCGATTAATGGAAGAGTCCCTAACAGAATCAAAGCAAGACTCTTCATTTCTTCTGCCTTTTTTCTCGAGCATGTCTTGTACGCGTTTATTGAAAACAGCAGTAGTGGTTAATGAGATGCAATAAGCGAAGAAAGCTACAAGAAGAAATGATCTTAAGTCGAATATGCGAATTAGCATGGATATGCAGACGAAAGCGAGAAGAAACGCTGTCACACTCAATGCGAGAAAGATCCTAGCAGACGCATGAACGAATTTGTAGACTCTGTATGCTAGAACCGCGAGGGCAGATACCCCTAGCAAATAAAAACTGAAAAAAAGGAAGATAGTTATTCCCACCCACGATGCCCACATTTTCATGACGATCAAAGGATCGCCTGGAGTTCCCGAATAGAATATTGCTGTTAGCCATGTGCCCACGATTCCCCAGAATGTTGTGAAGAACGTGATGACGAAAATCCTGGCCTCGGGTCTCCACTCTCCAGTGAGGAGGTATACGTAGGCAGCGAAGCATGCAACGACGACGAAGTATAAGCTCATACTGTAGAAGAAATTCCAGACGTACCAAACGTTGAATCTGTAGGAAATGAGGCGATGCTCGATAATCAAGGGAAGAAAAAACGCGAACAAAGCGAAAGAAGAAGCTACCGAAAAACCGATTGTGGCAAGGATGACTTTCACTCCATGTGGCAGTGACCTCAACCAACTGCCCACCATTCTAAACATTCCTATTAGCGCTTTCATGCTAGTCCATACTGTAATTAATGCGCTAGAGGTATATTTCTTAAACTCAACAACTATATAGGATTTCTGCAGAAAACAAAACGTTTAAGGATAAATTCTCTAGAAGACCACAATAACAGTCAACGTCTGGAACGATTCGGCTTGGGAGCTCACCCAATCTATAACTCCACATGAAATGGACGACGTCAGACTGGCACTCCGCTGCTTGAAGGAACAATAACAGTGCTTTTTGAAGAGGTTGCTGTTCGAGTCTTTTAGCATTTTATGTGTTAAAACTTAAAAAGAAGGTTCTCCGCATATTCTTGCCGATTAATACACACAGCGAAACTTTAGCAGTCCGAGCGGATGCACGTGACCGAAGCCACCTTTGAAGAGATATCAGCTGCCGATTTTTTCTATAGGAATAGAGACATCGCTGGCTTCACCAATCCAGCTCGGGCTATATTCAGTTCAATTCGAGAACTGGTTGAGAACTCGCTGGACGCAGCTGACAGCGTAAGCATACCGCCTGACATATACGTTAGGCTCTCATACGAGGATCAAGAGAAATTCATAAGCGCACTTGAAAACGAAAAGGGCGAAACAGAAGAAGAGGAAGAAGCAGCTGAAACCTTTGAAACAGGCGTCTACAGGCTGCACATAGAGGATAACGGCTCAGGCGTCCCTGCTAGGCACATACCAGCCGCCTTCGGTCAAGTCTTATTCGGCTCAAAATACCGGTTGAAGCAGGCACGTGGCACATTCGGCTTAGGCGGCACCATGGCGCTTCTGTACGGGCAAATCACCACTCACAAGCCTGCGTTTGTGGTCTCTGGCACAGGAAGCGCCAAAATGTACTTCTACAAGTTGATGGTGGACATTCAACGCAACCGCCCGATTATCTTGGACCGCAAGATCCTATTCAACAAAGAGGGGTGGCGAGGCACAGCTGTTGACTTCACGTTGGAAGCAGACTACAGCAAAGCTATGCCGCGCATAATAGAATACTTAAAACAAACAGCTTTGGTCAACCCATACGCCAACATCACATTCATCGACCCAAAAGGCAGACTGTACAAATTCACACGTGCAACAACGAAGATGCCTCCACCGCCGAGAGAAACCAAGCCGCATCCATACGGTGTTGACGTTGAAACCATACAACGCTTGATGCGGATAACACCATGCCGCAACATGGTTGACTTCATGCGATACCACTTCCTACGCGTAGGTGAAAAAACAGCTCACAGATTCCTAGAATTCGCTGGCATAGGTAAAACCAAAGACCCACGCAAACTAAAACCCGAAGAAATCGTGCGCCTCGTCCACATGTTAAAACGTTTTGACGGATTCCTCGCACCAGACGCAAGCTGCTTATCGCCACTTGGCACAGACCTACTGAAAACAGGCATCCTCAAAGAATTGCAACCCGAATTCATCGCAGACAGCCAGAGACCGCCAGCCACCTATTCAGGGCATCCATTCATTGTTGAAGCCGCCATCGCATACGGAGGCAACATACCCAAAAGGAACGATTTCGTGCTGTACAGATTTGCCAATCGCATTCCACTGTTATATGACGAAGCCAGCGACGTGAGCTGGAGAATCATCAAATCAATGAACTGGCGCAGATACAAAGTCTCACCAGACCTGCCCATCGCCATCCTAGTGCATCTTTGCAGCACCAAAGTGCCCTACAAGACAGTAGGCAAGGAATTCATCGCAGACCGACCCGAAGTGAAAAAGGAAATCCTCAATGCTATACGAGATGCAGCACGCGACCTGCAACACTTTTTGACACGACGGGAAAACGTGGAACGAGAAAGAAAACGACTAAGCACATTCTCAAAATATCTGCCAAAAATCGCTGAGTTCTCAACCGAACTTGCTCATAAGAAGAATCCGCCAGACATAACTAAATTGCTCAAAAGTGTGAGAATTTATGAAGAAGCAGACTAGATCCAAGTATTCAGCAGTTGATCGGAGAAAAGAAGTCCTAGGCAATCTCAAAGACTTCGGCGGCACTCTATACGATCAGATGGAGAAGGGCACGTTTCCATGGATAAAGATGCCCAGCCGCAGCATCGAGAACATATACTACGACCCAAAGCTGCGTCAATACATCCTAGGCGACAAATCTGTACGTCGAAGCAGCAGAAACATACGCCACATTCGCCCGTTCACACAGCTCGTTTGGGCAGCATACTTCGCAGATGAGTTAGCCAAGCAAAGAAAGACTTCCACCCTGCGAGACGTGTACTATTCAGCTCAAGCGTACGAGATGACTTTCACAGACCAAGCCGAATCAGACAATGTCATAACCGACTTAGAAACCGTGTCAAAATATGCTCGAGAAGACTTCAATGTCTTCCCAGAAGAACGTTCAGCCATCTTCGGCGACTTAACGATTGAATACACTGTGCCAGGCTACGAGGGCAAACGCCTCAACTTAACCTCTCATCCAGACGGCGTCATGATAGGACCAGCATTAACCTCCTCAGAGTTTGTGAAAACAAGCGCAGACAAAGTCATAGCCATCGAAAAAGGCGGCTTATTCACAAGATTCATCGAGGAACGGGTGCACAAGAAATTCAACGCTGTGCTCGTGCTCACTGCTGGACAGGCGCCAAGGGCTACGCGTCACCTCATACGCAGACTTAACCAAGAACTCGACCTGCCAGTCCACATTTTCACCGACGGCGACCCATGGGGAATGCACATCGCAATGGTCATAATCTCAGGCTCAGCCAACGCTGCACATCTTCGAGAGTTGACCACACCAGACGCAAAATGGAGCGGCGTATGGGCAACCGATATAGTTGACTACAAACTGCCCAGTGACCCATTGACCGACATAGACATTAAACGGCTCTCCGAATTGCAGAAAGACCCGCGTTATGAAGGCGCATTATGGCAGAGAGAAACCAAAACGTTCTTCAAGATCAAGAA
>CAYLSJ010000050.1:0-3739 GCA_964386655.1 uncultured Candidatus Bathyarchaeia archaeon
GGTTGAAAGCTGGGCGCTGATCATTCCAGATCCCGCTTGGGTAAATCCTGCCATATACTCGACTACAACTCCCTTGTCTATCTCCGAAGTGATCTGCTCTCTTGATTTTCTGCCTGACTGAATCACAAGGTTTGATGGAAAAACCTCTGGCTTAGCTCTATAGCCGTTGCCAGCAATTGCTCGAGCCATGCTCATTCCGCTTGGATAACGCGAAGCATTTCCTGTATTGTTAGTTTTCAGTGAGTTCGCTGTTGTGGCGTTATGCAGAAAGCTTTCAAGCCTGCCCTTCGTCACCAGCGCTGTTTTCTGCGATGGATATCCCTCATCGTCGAAGCTTCTGGAGGAAAACCCATCCGCAAGTGTTGCGTTGTCTTCAACGGTTAAATTCTTGGTCGCTACTGTTTCTCCAATTCTGTTGCTCCATAATGAACGTCCCAGAATCACTGTTTCACCTTTTAAAGCGTCGACTAAAGCGTCGAAGAGCTGATACGATACTGCCATAGGACCAAAAACCACTGTTCCTTGGAAGCTTGTAATGGGCTTGGGATGGAACAGTGAAATCGCCCTTTTTGCCGCGTTCATGCCAACAGTCTCTGGGTTTAAGTCAGCTGTTCTCCTCAACATTATGTCCGTGCAGCTACCTGTCACCTCATTGTTTTGTTTGCCGCTGGCTCCAAGGTAAACCCACGCCTTGGTTTCTTTCTCTTGGCAATCAACGCCCAATGTGTTGACTATGCCTCGCCACCCTGACATATACGAGACTCGCCCACTTTTCACGATGACTCGTTTGTCAAAGTCTTCAGCAGCTTCAACGCCTCGCTTAGCAAGGTCTACAACATCCTCAGCTCTGGCTTCCGCGACTTGGGAGTTAAACATTCCCTTCAGTTTCCTTATGTGAGCCGCCTCTGGCAGTGCAAAGTTCTTGATTTCAGAGCTTACCTTCGCGATGCTTAAGGCATTCCGTGCAGCTTCATCAACAGTTTTCCTATCAGACGAGTTAGTACACGCAAATCCTACCTTGTTCCCTCTAGCGACAACGCGAAAGCCGACGCCAGCATCGCAAACACGGTTTTGTGTGAAAATCTCGGAATTTCTGACGGTAACGTCAGTGGTCTGCGTGCTCGTGAGGAATGCTTCAGCGTGGGCTACGCCTTGCTTTTCAAGTTTTCTCATAGTTTTGTGAACGCAGTCGCTTAGCTCAGTCCAGTTCTCGTTTAGGCTCATCATGTTCCCATCCCACCTACCATGATCTCGCAGCGAATAGCTGGAACCACTCGCCCTTGAATGGCATACTGAGATTTTCCGCATGCTCCAGGTCGGAGAACGCTTTCTTTGCCCACAGCGTCTATTGTTTTGAAGACTTCAATAGCGTTGCCAGCAACGTTTGCACCTCTGAGTTCTTCGGCTAGCTCACCATGCCGGATCCATCGAGCATTCTGAAAACCAAAGGTAAAGTCTGCATTCACGTCTGCTTGACCGCCAAAGGTTCCTTCCAAATACAAGCCTTCTTTAACATCGGCTATCATCTCTTCCAATGAGTATTCACCGGCTTCGATGCCAATGTTGGTTTGCCTAATCAATGGCTCCACACTGTAATCCCAAGCATGGGCGTTGCCTGTGGGAGATACACCAGCAAGCGAAGCACTGGCTCTGTCATGCATAAACGACTTCAGAACACCATTCTTTATGAGAACCGTTCTCTTACATTCGACCCCTTCATCATCATACGGAAAGTAACCTAAACCGTTTCGCACACGACCATCATCGTAAATCGTCACGAGCTTCGAGGAGACCACTTTGCCCATCTGACGATCGAAGCCGCCGCCGCTTGTAGCCAAGTCTGCCTCTAGTGGATGTCCAATGGCTTCATGGAGCAGCGTGGCGCAGAGCGTTGGATGTACGACTACTAGTCGTTTTCCAGATGGCGGCGCCTTTGCCTTCAGAAGTCCGACTGCTTTTTTCGCAACTCTTTTTCCCAGAGAGTGTGGTGGTGTCTTATCGAAAAGCTCCAAGCCGCCGCAGTGTCCAAGATTTTCCGAAGCTGGGCATATTGTGCCGTTGCTTTTTGCTATGACCTCAGCCGTTAGCAGGACGCGGGTTATGCATTGGTGGATGCGTGAACCTTCTGAGCTTAGAAAATATTTGTTGTCTTCGATGCCGATGTACGTTGCTTTGGCGTCTGCAACCTCTGGTCCAACGTCTTTGGCACCTTTGCATGCCTCTAGAGGAATGTCCCGAATGTCTTCTGCTGAACATCCTTGAAGCTGTTTCTTGATGGGCGCTGTGACGCTCGTGTCCACAGCTTTCACAGGTTCAAGCTCTGTTATTCGCTGTTTATTTTTGGAAGATGCTTTTGCCAGCTTTATTGCGCTCATCAGAGTCTGCTCTACATCTTTAGGGTTGAGCATGTTTGTTGAACTGAATCCCCACGATCTCTTATCGACAAGGACTCGAGCACTCATGCCGCTCAACGCAATATTTGAATATTCTTCAACCACATTGTTCTTAACTGCGCACAGAGTTATGTGTCGCTTCTGACCGCGCAGATTCACCAAGTCTGCTTGACTTGCTGTTTTGCCTTGCAGACAATGCTCCAAGATTTCAAACATAAGGATTCACTCCTCTTCGTATTCTATGTGCAATCTAATACTCTTAGATTGATAGGTAAGGTTTACTCCATTCGCTGCATGCTTTTCCAGCAGCGATGCCAGCAACGCCATGGAATCATTAAAATATCGGTTCTCGAAATGATTGAGCCTCCAGCATAAGAGGGTTGCATAGTGGCACAGAAGGAGCTGAAGCTTACTGAAAAAGACGACCTTCTCAGATTCATTTCTACGAAAGGAATTAAAATCCTTAATTTATGTCACATACCCGAGGATGGCAGACTCAAAACCCTGAGTTTTGCAGCAACCAATCCTGAGAAAGTTGAGGAAATCTTGGAGTTAGGTGAGAGAGTCGATGGTTCCAGTTTGTTCTCCTTTCTGGAGACAGGTAAAAGTGACATTTACATTATGCCCAAGCTTGAAAGAGTATTCTTGAATCCCTTCTCTCAAGTGCCCACTGTTAACGTTCTATGCGAGTATTTGGATGCAGATGGCAAGCCGTTACAGGCATCGCCTCAAAACGTGTTGACAAGAGCTGAAGACAAACTGCTTTCTTCAAGTGGCGTTGTCCTGAAAGCTTTGGCGGAACTCGAATTCTACGTGATTTCTCAGCCTGAAGGAGAACCGCTGTTTCCAGCAGCGCCCGATAAGAACTATCATGAGTCCGTTCCTTTCACAAGGTTTGAGGACCTGAGAAACGAAATTCTGGTGACATTGTCCGTTATGGGTTTTCCCACAAAGTATGGGCACAGTGAAGTGGGTCGAATGCTGGGCAGAAATGGCGAATTTATGGAGCAGCAGGAAATAGAATTGTCGGCACAGAATTTGGCTGCGATGGCTGAATCTGTGGCGATTGCAAAATGGGTAATAAGAAATGTCTGTGCGAAGCACGGTGTTTCAGTGTCTTTTGCTCCAAAGATGACTGCTGAACATGTTGGAAATGGTATGCACATTCACCTTTGCGCATTGAAAAAGAGCAGGAACATTGTTGCTGACCCGGATGGAGCGCTGAGTACTGAAGCCCGAAAGATAATCGGCGGCATCTTGAAGTTTGCATCAAGTCTCTCCGCATTTGCAAATCCAACGCCTGTGTCTTATCTGCGCTTTATAGCGCGTAAGGAGTCTCCGATGCA
>CAYLSJ010000050.1:3839-8288 GCA_964386655.1 uncultured Candidatus Bathyarchaeia archaeon
CTTTCCTGCAGCGAATCCGCTGGCAACCTTGAAAGGGACAGGCAACTGTACGAGGCAGACAAAGTTTTTCCCAAGAAACTGATTGACCAAACTATTGTGACCCTGAAATCCTACAAGGATAGAAATCTATGGCGAGAACTTAAAGACAAGCCAGACGAAGTCGAAAAAGTGTTGATCCAGTACCGCCATTTCGGATAATTAGCCCTTTGAAACCAAGTCTTTCACTGCTTGAACAATACTCTTTTCGTTTGGTATGACAAACTGCTCTAATGAAGGACTGAATGGAATAGGTGTGTCAGGCTCAGCTATTCGTTTAATAGGCGCATCCAAGTAATCAAGCGCTTCCTCAGCAACAACTGCCGCAATCTCAGCGCTCACGCCTGCAGTTTTGCAATCCTCACAGACGACCACAAGCCGTCCAGTTTTTTTCACCGACTTCACAATGGCATTTTTGTCCAAAGGCGACAGGGTTCGTGGGTCAACAATCTCAGCACTGATTCCTTCTATGCTCAACTGCTCAGCTGCGGCAAGAGCTTTGTGAACCATGTACAATGTGGCTACTATTGTTACGTCTTTGCCTTCGCGCTTCACGTCAGCAACTCCAAATGGAACAGTGTACTCTCCTTCTGAAATCAAGCCTTTAACTGGGTACAGCAACTTGTGCTCTATGAAAAACACAGGGTTGTTGCCTCTGATAGCAGTTTTCAGCAGCCCCTTTGCGTCGTAGGGCGTCGAAGGCGCTGCCACGTACAATCCTGACGTGTGCATGAACCATGCTTCGAGACTTTGAGAGTGATGCGATGCGATGTTGACGCCGGCGCCGAACGGGGTTCGAATCACCAATGGCGCACTTACTTGTCCGCCGAACATGTATCGAATCTTAGCTGCCTGATTGCAAATCTGATCCACTGCCAAGGCGGTGAGGTCGCCGAACATGATCTCAGCGACAGGTCGCATGCCAGTTATTGCGGCGCCTACACCAACGCCTATTATGGCGTTCTCGGAAATCGGTGTGTCTCTGACGCGTTCGTCTCCGAATTCTTCAGCCAGTCCTTTTGTAACTCCGAAGGCTCCGCCCCAGTAAAGTCCAATGTCTTCGCCTAGGAGGAATACTGTTTTGTCTCGATGCATTTCTTCGCGCAGAGCTTCGCGTAGAGCTTCACGAATTGTCACTTCCTTCATTTCTTTGCCATCTCCTCTTCAGCTGCGTAGACATCGTCTAAAGCCTCAGACGGCTCTGGGAATGGACTCTCTATTGCGAATTTAGTTGCTTTCTCAACATCACTTTTGACGCCTTGAGCTATTCTTCGAACTTCTGCTTCGGTTAAGACGCCCATCTCGAGTAGCTTGCTTTGGAAGCGGGCGATTGCGTCTTTTTTCAGCCATGACTCAACTTCGTCTTTAGGTCTATATGCGGCAGGGTCGAATCGTGAGTGCCCCTTCAACCGATAAGTCTTACATTCAAGCAGAGTAGGACCCTCGCCTTCTCTTGCTTGCTCAACAGCTTTTCGAGCAGCTTCATAAACAGCTAATACATCGTTTCCGTCAACAACGACGCTTGGAATACCATAACCCGCAGCACGGTCAGCGATATTTTCAATCAGCATAACACGCGACTGGCGAGTGCCCATAGCATACAGATTATTCTCGCAGACAAACACCACGGGCAGACGCCAAACTGCAGCTAAGTTTATTCCTTCATGAAAAGTGCCCTGGTTAGACGCTCCTTCGCCGAAAAAGCAGGCTACAACTTGGTCTGTGCCTCGTAGTTTGATGGATACGCCTGCGCCTGCTGCGATTGGGATGCCGGCGCCGACAACTGCTGTTGCGCCCAGCATGCCGATGTTGAAGTCAGCGATGTGCATGGAGCCGCCCTTGCCTTTGCAGTACCCTGTTTTTCTGCCTAGAATCTCAGCCATTGTCTTGTCTAGCTTGGCGCCTTTGGCAATGCAGTGTCCATGTCCTCGATGCGTGCTTGTTATGTAATCGTCTCGCCGTAGGTTGGCGCATACGCCAACTGCGACAGCTTCTTCTCCTGCGTACAAGTGGATGGTGCCTGGAACAAGGTTCTGACCGTAAAGCTCGAACACTTTTTCCTCGAAGAAGCGAATTGTAAGCATTTGACAATACATTTCAACTAGCTTCTTAGCTTCAAGCATGAAAACCCTTCTTTGAGGCGACGTTAAGGTGTTTAGGTAACTATAAGAGACCACTAATAATCTTTTCAGCCAGCGAAATCAGTGCCGTCTTCTGTTCTTTGGCTGTCAAGGGGATGGCAGACAAGAGGTTGGATGCTAGACCTCAGTGATTTTTCATCATTAGTTGACGCTCAACAACTTGCTTCTTTTCTTCTGTTAGAACAATTTATCTTCACAAACAGGCGATGATACAAGTGCATGTGGGGCTCGGTGATGGGGCTTGATGGCTGAAGTCGAACAGACTTTGAACAGCTTGAAGGCAAACAGGTTTGAGGCGCGGTTTGCAGAAAGCGGCATTGCTGCTAAAGAATTCATCCTAAGTTCGATTCCAGAGGATGCGGTTGTGGGCGCTGGGGATTCTGCAACAATCCGTCAAATCGGAGTCATAGAAGAGCTTGAAAGGAAAGGTGTCCGAGTTCTTAACGCGTTCACCAAGGAACTCACCATGGACGCCACCAAGACTGAGCTACGTGACAACATATCAAGGCAGCTATTCTCCTGCGACGTACTCTTAGCTGGCACGAACGCTGTTACAATGGATGGAAAACTCGTCAACATAGACGCTGTTGGAAACAGAGTTGCATCCATGATTTTCGGTCCAAGAAAGACTTTCATCGTTGTTGGCAGAAACAAAATAGTGAAAAACATTGACGAAGCTCTCAACCGCATAAAAAATGTAATCGCTCCATTTCACGCCAAAACTAAACAGTTTGCCACACCATGTGCACAAACAGGGAAATGCAGCGACTGCAACTCGCCAAAGAGAATCTGCAGCGTCGTAACAATCATGGAAAAGAAACCATGGCGAACTGATATCTCAGTCATCTTGGTCAATGAAGACCTTGGGTTGGGTTGGAACGAAGCTTGGTCTAAAGAACGCATCGAGAAAATAAAACTGAACTATGAAAAAGTGACATGGGTTTTCGCAAGTGCCAAAACGCCTTGAGCACAAAAAAGTATAGGAGGCTGAAGAGTATTGATGGTTGGAATCGTCGGCAAGCCTAACACTGGCAAGTCAACCTTCTTCAGCGCTGCCACATTGGCTCCAGCTGAGATTGCTAATTATCCTTTCACGACCATCAAGCCGAATCGAGGAATAGGCTACATTCGCACTCCATGCGTTCATGAAGAGCTCAATGTGAAGGATAATCCGCAAAATTCGCTGTGCATAAATGGAACGAGACTCATACCAGTCGAGCTAATCGACTGCGCAGGACTTGTGCCCGGCGCTTGGCAAGGTCGAGGCTTGGGCAATCAGTTCCTTGATGAGATTCGGAAAGCAGACGCTTTGATTCATGTTGTGGATGCCTCTGGCGGAACCGATAGCGAAGGCAGATTGCTCAAGCCTGGCAGCCACGACCCGCTTGAGGATGTGCGGTTTCTTGAAGTTGAAATCACCATGTGGCTGTCGCAGATAATCAAACGTGAATGGCCAAAGATGGCGCGGACTGTGGAATCAGGTGCAACTGAGCTCTATCCACTTCTTGAAGAAAGGCTGAGTGGATTAGCCATAAAAAGAGCTCACATCTTTGAAGCCGTGAGGAAAACAGGGCTCAACGCTGACAAGCCGACTACCTGGAGCGAAGACGATTTGATGAGGTTTCTGGATGCTTTGCGAAGAATCGCCAAACCCATGCTCATAGCAGGCAACAAAATCGACTTGGAACCAGCCGAACAGAACACAGAACGTCTAAAATCATCCAAATACGCCGTTGTCTCGTGTTCCGCTGAAGCCGAGTTGGCTTTGAGGAGAGCAGCTGAAAAAGGAATGATCGATTACAAGCCTGGCGATAGCAACTTCAACATACTACAGCCTGAAGGATTGACGGAAGTTCAGAAGAAGGCGTTGCAGACCATCAAAGAAAAAGTGCTTATGAGATTCGGCGCAACAGGCGTGCAAGAAGCCATAAACATGGCATACTTCAAGCTGTTGAACATGATAGTTGTATATCCTGTCGAAGACGTTGAGAAGCTGGCTGACCACAAGGGCAATGTGCTTCCAGACGCATACGTTGTTCCATACGGCACAACCGCTCGTCAACTTGCCTACATGATACATACAGAGATAGGCGAAAGCTTCATCTACGCAGTTGACGCTCGGGGAAAGCAGAGAATCGGCGAAAACCACGTGTTAAAGGACAGAGACGTAGTCTCCATAGTCAGCGCAAAGAAACGAGCATAGACTAAAGCAAACACAATATACTGAAACCGCGCCCATCCAAGAATGCCCGTGTTATTCCTCCTTCTAAGC
>CAYLSJ010000051.1:0-8231 GCA_964386655.1 uncultured Candidatus Bathyarchaeia archaeon
CAATAATCGATAAAAAAGCAGGAACTTTGACACTCTTCGCTTTTGATGAAGGTCAGGGACTAAGCGAGCACACCGCGCCTTATGACGCGTTGGTCTATCTTCTCGACGGCGAGGCAAACGTTGTAATATCTGGCAAACCTGTTCGGCTGAAGAAGGGCGAAATAACACTAATGCCCGCTAACGAACCGCACTCTCTGAAGGCTGTGACAAGGTTCAAGATGCTTCTAACAATGATACGCTCTTGAGCATCAATTTTCTCTATTTGCGCTCAAAGACGACTTCTATTTTGTTTGTAGGTGTTGTGAACTATATAGAATAGAGGTTCCTCAATAGATTATTTGGAAATTCCTGATAAGCATCTCTGCCCCTAAGTTGAATGGCGACGGAAATGGAGCGAAAAAAACCCAACGCTAGAGTAAAAGGGAAAAGCAAAGCGGAAGAACCATTGTTCTTTGTTCATGTCTAACTTGCATATGCTTCGGGATTGAAAGTAGCAGTTGGTACGGGAAAATCGGATGAAGAAAGGCACGAATCAAGATAAGTTAGGCATGCTTGACTGGATGTTGTCCATTGATTTTGACCCTGTCGAAACCATTCGTGTAAGGGGCGATGTGTCAAGCGTTTATTCCTCTTTTTTGAACAAAAAAGGCATTGAGCCGAAAAGAGGTGATTGATTTGATATCACGCGATTGCGATGGATGCTCCCAATTGAAAGCGTGCAGTCAACGGTTCCATAAAGTGTTGAAGGGCGAAAAAGTTTACTGTCCTGATGGCACGGCTCATCTGGTGGATGATGCGTCAGCAAATGAGTCAGAAGGTAACTAACGAAACGAAAAGCAGTTCTGTAATCAGCGATCTGTGAAATGTGCTAGCAACACGTTTTTATCATTTTCTCACGATAGTATCGATTCCACAGTGAGATTAAGCACGATTTCTGCAATGTCACTGGCGTACTCTGCTGTTCTGCGGATGCTTTCGATTATCAACCGTACATGAGGAGCGTCTTCAACATCCATTTTTTGAGAAGACACTACGGCCTCCCTTTCAAGTGAAATTACCTCTTTTGTTTTCTCAACTATGCTCTCTGCTAGGGCATAATCTTGCCTGAAAAGCGCTTCTATTGCCGTTTCAAACATGGAAATGGCTATGCTGCTCATTTCTTGAAGCTTCTCGATAGTGTCTGTCTCTAGTTGTTTGCTTAATTGTAAAACGTTATCTGCTATGCTTGCTGCATGGTCCGCGGTTCTTTCCACGGATTTTGTCACTAAACGGTAGCCGAGACAATCACGTGCGTTTTGTAAACCTATTTCTTTTATTATTCTTGGGTTTTGAATGGCAGTTTTGAGTTGTCTGACTATGTACAGATTGAATCTGTCTACTTCATTGTCTGTTGTGGCTACTTCTTTGGCTTGTAGGCGGTCAAATTCTTTCAAGGCGGTTATGGCGTCCCGGTGCATGGAGACTGTTATTATGCTCATCCTACGAAGGGCGCTTTGAATGGAGAGTTCAGGGTAGCTTAACAAGACTTGAAGCGTCAGTTCTTCTGGGGTGTCGGTGACTATTTCGGTCCCCACAAGCATATTGCGAGAGAAATTTTTCACCTCGTGTCTTTGTTTTGCGGACAACTGTTTTTGGCTTTCAGCTCTTATGTGTATCAGGTTATAGCCCACCAAATAAGCGGATACAGTTTTTCTGATGACAGAATCTGGTGGATCTTTGGGTGTGACCTTGATTGTTGCTTCGTCCAGTTTTTGCAGGGTTGCTGTCTCGGTTGGAATAATCGATAATAAACCGCCTTCTTCTTCGCGGACTCTTATGACGCTTCCTTTTGTAAGCTGGTTTTGATCAATCCATTTTTTGGGCAATGATACGATGTAGGTTGATCCGCCAGTGAATTGGAGCTTTCTTGTTTCTTCGGAAGGTTTGGATCCCAATCTAAATGCCCCTTTATATTGTTGGACTCATTCTATTAATAAATACGTTCTCTATATAGTATATGTATTCTATTGGTAAGAACCCATAAACATCTTTATCCTTCTGCAGCTTGGAATGCAGTAATGTGATGCAGCCAGCTTGTTTGCAAATCCTTCGAATGCTTTGACCGAAAAATACACAACTGGAAAATTCGGCTAGAGTCAGAGCAATGGAACGTATAGTATCATAGTTTTTTGTTTTTTTGTATAGCTCCGCTGAGTAGTTTGTACTTGTATTGGATCTATATAGTCTATGGAGTTTATGGAGCATAGGCATATAATTAACTCGCATACTTCATTGCATAAAGAGGAAAAAAAATGAATAATACAATGAAAATCGCACTAGCTATTGTTGTAATCGTCATCGTCATAGGCAGCGTCGCCGCTTACATCTACTTATCAGCACCGCCAGCCTTGCAGCCAGCAATCTTGCACGGTGCAGGAGCTACGTTCCCAGCACCATTCATCAACGCCACCATCGCATATTACACTGCGAATGTGCAGACCAACGTCCAAATCGATTACCCCGGAGGCGGTAGCGGAGCAGGAATAAAGGCATTCACAGATAAAACAGTCGACTTTGCTGGAACAGACGCACCATTGACAGCTTCGCAGAGAGAAGCAGCACCAAACGCACTCCACATACCAGAAACAATCGGCGCGATTACAGTAGCATACAACCTTCCAGGAGTTCCAACTGGTCTAAAACTGACTGGTCAAATCATAGCGGACATCTACCTTGGCACTATAACTAAATGGAATGACCAGGCCATACAAAACCTCAACCCAACTACCACTCTACCAGACCAAACCATAGTCACAGTCCACCGGTCAGACAGTTCTGGTACGACCAACTGGTTCACCAAGTACTTAAGCAGTGTGAGTTCCGCGTGGAAGAGCCAAGTTGGAAGCGGCACATCTGTTCAATGGCCAGGCGGGACTGGCGCAAGTGGAAATCCAGGAGTCGCTGCTACCGTTCGATCCACAGATTTCGCTGTTGGATACATCGAATTAGCCTACGCACTGCAGAATAGCATAACCGTTGCAACAATTCAGAATCCTGCAGGAAACTGGGTTGCGCCGTCGCTTGCTTCAACGAAAGCGGCTGCTGAGTCCTTAACGGGCTTGCCAGCAGGCGATCAAGACTGGGGAAGCGTAAGTCTCCTCAATACTCTTGGTGAACAAGCTTATCCGATAGTGACCCCAACCTACATCCTAGTATACAAAGAACTCAACGTTTATTCAGGAATGGATCAGAACAAAGCAACACAACTCGTGCAGTTCCTATGGTATCTTGTACACGACGGCCAAAATCTCGCATCGGATTTGGAATATGCACCCTTGCCATCTAATGTGGTTCAAGTAGACGAAGCAAGCCTCAATTCAATAACGTTCAACGGACAAACTCTCCGTACACACTAAGGGCGTGCACCAGTTTCGCACGCATCAACCCAAAACCTTTTTTTTCTTTGTGCTAAAGGGTAAACGGTGCTTATGAGCAAAACTCTGATGCGATTGAAAAGTTTGAAGAAGAAACTAACTGGAGATAACACGTTCAGAGTACTGACCGCCATAGTCGCGGCATCTGCCATCGTTATCCTCGTTGTTGCCGCGTATGTTCTTTCTACCGGAGCCGTTCCAGTGGTTCAGAGATTTGGGCTATATTTTTTTACTGGAACAAGCTGGAACCCCGTTGAAGGGAGAGAACTTTATGGAGCTCTCCCGTATGTTCTTGGAACGCTGGCGACCTCTGGTATCGCTCTTCTTATAGGTGTGCCTTTGAGTCTTGGTATAGCGATTTTTCTCGTGGAGATGGCTCCTCAGAAAGTGAGAGTACCCATCTCGTATCTTGTAGAGTTGCTGGCAGCAGTCCCAAGCGTAATCTATGGTCTTTGGGGACTCCTTGTTTTCCGATTGTGGCTTCAAAAATACATAGAGATTCCCGTATACAATTACTTGGGGTGGATTCCAATCTTTGCGACCGAAGGAGGCGGAACCCCAGTGGGCCTTGACCTCCTCAACGGAGGAATAATCTTAGCTATAATGATCATTCCCACGGTCGCGTCAGTATCAAAGGAGGTCATCAGCGCTGTTCCTGATTCCATCCGCGAAGGCGCATACAGTATCGGAGCTACGAAATGGGAAGTAGTTAGGTACTGGGTTCTAAGCTATGGCCGCTCTGGAATCTTCGGCGCTGTAATCCTTGGTCTCGGAAGAGCTGTAGGCGAGACTATAGCGGTTACTATGGTTATAGGCAACGCTATCGGTCCTAACGCGATGCCGACTTCTCTCTTCCAACCAGCTCAAACCATGGCATCCTTAATAGCCAACGGCTTCTTGGAGGCTCCCACACCACTTGACACGTCTGCGTACATTGGAGTAGGATTAACCTTGTTGTTGGTAAGCTTGCTCATAAACATAATAGCACACATAATGGTGGCGCGAATCTTGAAGATTAAAGGAGGCGCTGTGGAGTAATTGAGCAGCAATTATGTCTTTAGAAAGTTCAAGGATAGGTTCTTCTTTATCGTGTGCCTTCTCTGCGTAATCATTGCTGTAATACCACTGCTAAGCATCCTGTATGAAGTTGTCTCGAGGGGTGCGCCGTTCTTGAGTTTTCAATTTCTCACCAATGACGCGTTACACGGGGGCATCGGTCCTTCCATCCAGGGCACGCTAATCCTTATAGGCTTGACGAGCCTCATCGGGGTTCCGGTGGGTATACTATCAGGAGTGTATTTAGCTGAATTCGGAGACAACAAGTATGCATCTTTCGTGAGAGCAATCAACGATGTGCTCACAGAGTTTCCCTCAATAGTGGTAGGAATCACAACTTACAGCGTAGTTGTCATAGGCATTATTGGAAGTTTCTCGCCTATCGCTGGTGCAATCGCGCTTTCCATCATGTTAATTCCCATAGTTGCGAGAACCACAGATGAGTCGTTGAAACTCGTGCCCAATTCTGTCCGCGAAGCCTCCTTGGCGCTGGGCATTCACAAGTGGAAAACCACTCTCAGAATTGTCGTGCCAGCCGCCAAATCGGGTATAGTCACGGGCACATTGCTCGCGATTGCCAGAATCGCGGGTGAGACCGCGCCCATCCTTCTAACGATTTTAGGAAGCAATTACTTCTTTCAAGGCTTCAGATCGCCCATGGATGCGCTACCTCTGAGAGTCTTCAGAGATGCAAGATGGGACGACCCCAGGGTGCAAGCTGAAGCATGGGGCGTTGCGTTAATTCTTATCTTAATAGTGCTAAGCCTTAATATTGCCGTTAGACTAGCCGCAAGAGGGCGGCACAAAAGGTGAGAACGCAGAATGACCAGGAAAAACGCTAACATAGGAAAAGACAACGCAGAGCCCTCATCGTCAGGCGTGAAGATGCAGACCATCGACCTAAACGCTTGGTTCGGCGCAAAACAGGCTTTGAAGGACATAAACGTCAGCTTCAAGACAAATGCTGTTACCGCTATAATCGGACCTTCAGGTTGCGGAAAATCCACGCTCATCAGATGTCTAAACAGGATGCATGAGCTAGTGCCTGGCTCAAGGTTTTCAGGCCAAGTTCTCCTCGATGGAGAAGACACATACGCGCCCGGAGTTGATCCTGTCATGATTCGCAGGAGAGTCGGCATGGTCTTTCAGAAACCTAACCCTTTTCCAACAATGAGCATCTACGATAACGTGGCTGCGGGGCTAAAGTTGACTGGCTCCAAGAAAGGAAGAGACCTGGACAAGGTTGTAAGATGGAGTCTTGAGCAGGCTACGCTTTGGGACGAAGTGAAAGATGATTTGAAGAAAGCTGGAACAAGCATCTCAGGGGGACAACAACAGCGGTTATGCATTGCACGCGCCATCGCGCTGCAGCCTGAGGTAATACTGATGGATGAGCCATGCTCTGCGCTCGATCCGATAGCCACGGCGAAAATCGAGGAACTAATAGTGAAACTTAAGGAAGAGTACACAGTGGTCATCGTTACGCATAACATGCAGCAGGCAGCCCGTGTCTCAGACTTCACTGCATTCTTATATCTTGGGCAGCTTGTGGAGTACGGAGACACGGAAAGCATATTCGAGAATCCAAGGAACGAATTAACAGAAAAATACATAACTGGGAAATTCGGTTAGGTGAGAGCCATGCATAGACTATTGGATGTAGGTTTAGAGCAGCTGACCGCTATGGTCTACAAGATGGGTGAAGTGGCTGAAAAAGCCATAAGCATATCTATTCGCGGCTTCGTGAACGGAAAAGACACAACCGAGTCTGTACACGAAATTTCAGACATTCTATCCACCATGACCGTGGAAATTGAAAACAAAGCCTTTGAGTTGATAGCTAAATACCAGCCAGTGGCAACTGATCTGAGAATAATAAACTCCTACATGAAAATAGCGTACGACTTTGAAAGGTATGGCAGGTACGCTTGGGACATATCTTTCACCCACAAAAAACTCGCGAGGTTGGATAAATGCGCGGGTCCTTCGGGTTTGATGCATAAACTCTTTGAGAAAGTCTCTGAGATGGTGAGCATGAGCATACGCGCGCTGAAACAGCATGATGCAGAGCTGGCTAAGACTTTGGCTGGGACCGAAAAGGAAGTGGATGAGCTTTACTTCGCGTATTTGGAACAGCTGGCTGAAGCGCCCGTGCAAAATAAAGGTATGATGTGTAACCTTCTGGTGTCGCGGTTCCTTGAGAGAATAGCTGATCACACAACGTACGTTGGCGAATCAATAGTCTACATAGCCACTGGAGAAAAGATAAGTCTGAGGTGACTGACAATGGAAAAGAGAAGCTATGAATGGTTTGAAAAGCGCCGCAGAACAAAAGGGTTAGACATGGCTCATGAGCAAATGACAAAAGCAGTTGAAACTGTGGCATTGCTTCATCGAGCAGTGAAAAGTTTTTCGGAAGGAAACATGCCTGCAGCTGATCAAGACATTGAGAACCTTTTCAAAACGGAAGAACAAGTGGACAAACTGCGCACAGAAGTTTTCAGAGAGTTGTCCAAGGGTTCGGCGCTAATCGCTGATTATAGAGAGGACCTGCTTCATCTTGTGAAACGTCTTGACACAGTTGCGGATCACACCAAAGACGCAGCGAGGTGCCTTAAAATGCTGACAGAAGCCCAAACTCCAAACGCTCTTTGCCAAAAAGTGGTGTCCATGACTGCTGCCCTCGAAGAGTGTGCACGGGCTTTGCAAGAAAGCATAGAGAAGATAGCAAATCCAGCCGAAGCCTTGAGCAGCGCTGCGAAAGTCGACAAAATCGAACATGAAATCGACAAAGAATATCTGGCAACTAAAGCTCTATTCATCAAATATGGGACGCAAATCAACTGTGGGAGCATGGTAATTCTTGATGACTTGATCGAATTCGTTGAGCAAGCTGCAGACTTGTGCGCAGACACGGCTGACTATGTGCTTGTGCTTGCCAGCCGAGAGTAAACCCAAAAAGCCACCTTGCAGCGTTTATGGCGCCTTCTGATTACAGTTTTTTGCCCCAGCAATCTAAATAGGAATAGCTCTCCAACGGTTTTCTAGAAGGCATACTTGGCTTTTCAGCTGGGTATCCGAGAGTAATTAAAGCTTGAGGCTCAACATCCTCTGGGATTTTCAACACCTTTCTAACAGTGTCCTTGCAGAAGATAGGCGCGCAGAACCAGCATGTGCCCAGATCTTTGGAGTGCGCTACTAGAAGCATGTTTTGTATGGCTGCTCCCAGGCTCTGCACTGCCAAGTCATGCTCACATTTCTGTCTTGACTCATCCGTGTATCGAATCATATCTCTCATAGTCAAGCATGCAACTACGAGCACGGGAGCGCGCGCAAACCGTTCAACAGAGGCGTCTCTCATCCTTTCACGAACTTCAATGGGCGTGCCGTCTCTGATCATGTCCACCGTCCAGGCATTTGCCATAGCTTCTGCCAAGTCTCGTTTCAAAGATGCATCAATTAAGGCGATGAATCTCCATGGTTGAGCGTTATGCGCTGAGGGAGCCCATCGGGCTGCTTCCAAAATTTCGGTGAGAACCTCAGCTTCGACGCGGCGAGGGGAGTATTTTCTGATGCTGCGTCGTGTTTTGATCGTGTCTGTTACAAGGGACATGGGAATCTATTAAGTCGTTGATGTTTTTATTCTTCGCTGTCCACCGCGCGGGCTACAGCCTGTTAGGTTCGATAATTATCTTCAAGGATTCTCCTGCCTCCGCCATGAGCCTGAAACCTTCCGCTGCCTGTTGAATGCTGAACCGGTGC
>CAYLSJ010000052.1:0-7908 GCA_964386655.1 uncultured Candidatus Bathyarchaeia archaeon
ATGAGAACGCTGTTCGCAACGAGTTTCGAGAGCTGTACAAGGCGCATGGGCTTCCAAATTACGCGTGGATAGTCTTCGAAGTTACGGGAACGGGTGCAGGGCAGGCTATTGCATTGAATTTGTTGTCGTTTGTGGGCAAGTTGGTTGCCGTCGGGTTTGGCACGCAGAAAAACGAGTTCAGCCTATCCAGACTGATGGCTTTGGACGCTGAAATCATCGGTACATGGGGCTGCCTGCCGAAATATTATCCAAAGGTCCTAGAAATGGTGTTGAATGAAGCAATCAAGATACGCCCATTCACTGAGACTCGACCCATGAGCAAAATCAAAGAAGTATTTGATGAAGCGCACACAACTAGAATGATGAAAAGGGTGGTCTTGACACCCGATTTCTAGAAGACGCCTGCTTTTTCTTCTTTTTATGTAAGGCTTTGGGTTGAGGTAGCTGCAAAGGCGAGCAATGGAATTATAGAGTGATAATCCTGCAAGTGTTAAACCCAAGACTTAAGAAAAGAATGCCGTTATCTTGTATAGGGTGTTTCAGTGGGAATACTGGCTGTTCTTGAGGAATTCATAAAACGCAGTGACCAGTTTCTCGCGAATCTGGCTCAGGAGAAGAATCTTAAGACATACTTTTTGAATTCCAACTTAGCAGTCCTGCTCTTGTCGGCTGTTTATGGCGCAACAATGGGGTTGTATTCAGGTGGCTTGCAGATCGTTTACAGTGCTGTGAAAGTGCCGATGCTTCTCTTAATCTCGCTTTACGTGACAGTGCCAAGTTACTATGTGCTTTATTCGCTCTTAGGCGGCAAACGCAATTCGAAGCAGACGGTGACTCTCTTGCTCTCCGGCTTCACTATAATGGCAACGATTCTGTTAGCCTTTGTTCCCGTGAATCTTTTCTTCATAATCACCACTCCGAGATCTTCGCAAGCACATTCGTTCACTGCTCTCTTGAACATCGCTATTTTCGCTCTAGGCGGTTTCTTCGCGCTGATCTACCTAATCAGAGGTGCAAGAACACTGTACAAAGAATCTACTGAACAGTGGAAGCCGGCTTTCTTGGTGGGCAGCGTTATCCTCATGTTTGTGGGCACTCAACTGGCATGGGTGTTAAGGCCATTCTTCAACTACTACGAATTTTTCATCCGTCCGCTTGAAGGGAACTTCTACACCGCTGTGTTGTCGTTGGTTCTGCGCTTTGCTGGACTATCGGGTGCCCTATTAGTCCTAGGCGGATTGCTCATCCTTGGACTGCTGTTCCTGTTAGCTCTTCTGCCTTCTAGGAGAACTTGACTAGCCACAATGAAGACTGATTAGCCGCGCTCATCTATCAGAAAGTCTGTCAATTGGCAGCAAGGATTTTAGCAAGTCATGATTCCGACCGCTTGATGATGGCGCCGAGCGCCTTTTTTGCCTACACCCACATAGCCTGCATACAAGCGCATACAACAAGCTTTTCAAGCAGACAAGTAGCCCTTTTCTCTATTGAGGACTCTAGGTCTTGACAGAAGAACAGCAGAGAAAGAAGAAGCGCAAGCGACAGCTAGTCTTGCTAAAACAGGAAGAGATTCAGAGCGAGTCTCTTCCCGCCTTGGTGGAAGCTCTTGACGAGCTTGCAAAAGAGGGAAAATTCGTCGATGTGCAGATTTGCCCTCGATGTAAGAGCGCTAGAGTTCGGAGAGTGGGCACTATGAGCGGTGACATGTCTGGACATCTGGCTATAACACCGGTGAAGTATGAATGCCTTGACTGTGGATGGAGAGAACGCCTAGTCATCAAAGCGACCAATCGACCCTTGGGCTGGAAAGAGATGGCTATAATCGCCGAGGCACTCGACCTAAGAGACAAGAAGTAAGAGTCAACAACATAAGCTAGCGTGCGTTTCTGACCCAAGTGAAAATGGGAAGGAAGCAGAATCTTACCCATTTTGGCAAAAAACCATGTCTAAAAGCTGTGTCTATTTGACTTCATAGAACCAGTGTTAAATCTATTAGAGAAGACTCCCTTTCCATATACAGTGTGTGAGCCTACATGCAGTTTGGAGTGATTCTTCACGTTTCTGCCACCTATGCTAACTGGAACACTTTCCTAACAATTGCAAGAGAAGCTGAACAGTTGGGATACGACTCCGTATGGGTTTCAGATCACTTTATTGGTCCAAATGGGCGTTCGCGTGGGCTGGAAACTTGGACGGTACTGTCTGCTTTAGCGTCATCCACGCAAGAACTCAGGTTAGGAACTTATGTGCTCTGCAATCAGTTTCGACATCCTTCTTTGTTAGCCCGTATGGTTTCGACCTTGGACAATATTTCAAAAGGAAGACTTGAGTTAGGTATCGGCGCAGGATGGCAGAGAAATGAGCATGAGGCTTTCGGGTTCAGGTGGGATAAACATTCAACGAGAATCGAGCGGCTGAGCGAGACTGTAAAGATACTGAAAAAACTCTTGACCGAAGATAACGTATCATATGATGGAGTGCACTTCAAACTGAAAGACGCCACGTTAGAGCCGAAACCATTTCAGAAACCTCACCCTGCAATATGGATTGGTGGAAACTCGGAAGCCATTAGGAAAGTTGTTGCTGAACTAGGCGACGGTTGGATTCCAGTTCTGCCAAGTCCAAAGGAATTAGCTCATGGTGTAACTGAGATTAGGGAAAGAATGAGGCAAATCGGAAGAACGCACAAAAGTCTACAAGTCGCTTACGGCGGAAGCGGATGCGCCTTGATAGCAGAAACCGAGGATTTAGTAAAGAAACAAGCAGAACCATTGGTTCGTTCGATGGGGAAGCCCAGAGAAGAATTAGCCTGTCTCATCGGAACTCCTCAGCAATGCGTGCAAAAGATAGAGCGATACCAGAAGGCGGGAGCCCAGCAAATTGTGGCGGGATTCTATGATTTCCCTTCCACGAAAGGCATGAAGCTCTTCGCAAAATCAGTTATTCCACAATTTAAATAAGAAAGCCCTAATCCAGAATCCCCAAGTCCCTACTTTGTCGCTTTGAGAGTGACTCTGCGCACGCAGATTAAAATCATATATACTAAATATGTTAGTCAGCAATGAGCAGGGTGATTTGCCATGTCAGCAAAAGAAATCAAGGGGCTCGCAGGTCGTTGGTTTGAGGAGGCGAACAAGGGGAAGGCGACTTTCATGGCTGTAGTAGACGAATTACATACAACTGACATCGTTGGGTCACGGTGGCGGCGGCGAGGAAATACGCGGACTTAAGGAGTTGAAACGAGATTTGACGGAGTGGTTCAACGCGTTTCCTGATCTTCACTTCACTATTAGCGACATGGTCTTCGAAGGAGATAGGGTAGCGATTCGCTATACATGGACTGGCACACACAAAGGCGAAATCAAAGGCATCCCTCCTACGAATAAGAAGGTGACGATGTGGGAGGTCGAAATCGACCGCATTGCTGGCAGCAGATTCGCTGAAATCTGGTCAAGATACGATCGCTGGGCTTGATGCAGCAACTCAATCTTATACCCAAATCAGGAAAGGAAAAGCAGCGCGCGCTATACGGTTTTTGCAAAACTAGTTCTTTGACTATTTTTCTCCTTTAATCCAGCCTTTGATGCCGAGTTCCTTAACCGTTATGGTTACCGGCTCGGGTTCATGCGACTTGTATTTGCCGTTTTCGTCGATGTATAGAATTCTCGGTTTTAGTGCAAACACCCCTTGAACTTTGGGTTTGAGGGAAAGTCTGACTTCTTCTGTTTTCAGTGGGTCGAGTCGTTTTCCTTTCATGTTGAGGTAGCTGTCCTCAACGCGATATCTTTCAGGTTCTTCTGTGAGTTCGAAGCCTTCTGGAATGACTTCCGTGACTTTGACCAGGAGAGCTGGTCCTTTTCCAGCATTGACGAGTTCTATTTCTAGTTTGAGGCTTTCGTCGACTCTGAGTTCTTTTTGGCGGGTTATTATGTTTGCTTGTATGTCTGCGTGTTCGAATCTCTCTAAGCCGACTGCTTCCTCTTTGGTCGGTGTTGGGGTGGTGAAGACTGTTGTTGTGGAGACGATGGTTGGGGCGTGCAAGACTTCTGTTAGGGATACGGCTAGTTCTCGTTCCTCTCTTACTTTTTCCAGTAGTCTCTGTACCTGTTCGCTTTTTTCTGGGTGTTCAGCCTTCATGTATGCTCCAGCGGATGTTTGTAGGACTTTTTCAGCCATCATGTAGAGTCTGGCCTTTTTCTCTGGGTCTCTTTCTTCTTTGGCGTTGTCCATGTGCATGTAGGCGTCAAAGAGCAGTCCTGTTGCTTTGGCGTATTCGGAGGCTTCTCGGAAGGCTGCTTGTACATAGTAGTTGGCGGCGCTTTCTAAGTGTTTTATGGCGGCTGTGTGCATCGCTGTGTCTCTTGTGTCAGCGAATTTTGTTCCTGCCTCAAGTGCTCTACAGAAGCGACTGTGTCCCAACGCTAGCATTTTTGCTCTCTCGTTTGGGCTGAATTCCTTGGCTTCTTCAAAAAGCTGGGATGCTTCCACATACAGTGCGGGTGATGTTTCCGCTTCGGCTCTTGTCATTTTTTGCCATGCTCGAGAGAGAGTGGAGGTGAACCTGAGTTCTTTTCTGTCTTGTTCTAAGTCTAATTCTTTTGTTATTTTCTCGAAGGTTTCGGCTGCTGAGCCGTATTTTTCTGAGCTGGATCGGTGGTCGCCTTGTTTGTCGAGGATTTTTGCCTCCTCAAGTCTCGTTCTGGCTAAGCAGTATTCGTGTCTTAAGTCAGTGGTCTTGAACATGCCAGTTGCCATTTGTTTTTCGTCCGGGTCTTCGATCTTGCCGAGCTGTGTCTGGAG
Source organism: uncultured Candidatus Bathyarchaeia archaeon (assembly GCA_964386655.1). Taxonomy (GTDB): domain Archaea; phylum Thermoproteota; class Bathyarchaeia; order Bathyarchaeales; family Bathyarchaeaceae; genus DATETJ01. The sequence continues at coordinate 4,801 of CAYLSJ010000052.1, forward strand.
AGATTTTTTAGTTTCAATGAACAGCTTGGCTGCCTGCTCGAAGGCTTGTAGTGCTTCTTCACTCTTTTCACTTCTGCTTAGGTCTTCTGCGTGTTCTAAATGAGCCCAAGCTGAATAGTTGGGAGCCAAGTAGCTCCATTGCTTTAACGATTTGTGTAGATTAGCAGCCTTCTCGAAGTGTTCCATTGCTGAGCCATATTCCTGTCTTCTGTGATGGTGTCTTGCTTTCTCGATTTCACTCCAAGCCTGCATGTAAGATGCTTGAGCTTCATAGAGGTCTTTTAGTTGAGGGATTTTCTCAGCTGCTTTCGTGTAGTTATCCGAAGCTCGGAAGAAACTTTCGGCGGCCTCCAAGTGCTCCTCCAGATTATCCCGTGCCTTGGCGATTTTCCAGTACGATTCGGCTACAAGGCTGATCATGTCTACTTTGCATGCTGACTCGATTGCTTTTTGTGAGACCTGTATTGCTTTTCGGAGGTGGTCTGGGTTGTTTGTCAAGTCGTAGAGGTGCAATAGTAGTGTGGCGTAAGTGTCTTGGTATCCGCGAAGACCAGCATATTGCCAAGTTTCGCCCATCCTTTCGTAGTATGGGATCATTTTATTGCATAGGTCGAGGCATTTCTCCTTGCTTAACACCGCCTCTTGCAGAAGCGTCTTCTTAATGTCAAGGTTTGACTCAATCTCAGCAAGCATCGCCTTTATTTCTGCGAGATAGTTTTGCATTACTCCCCTGTCCCAATAATCAAAGGGCGCCAACTGGTCCCAGATTTCGACTGTTTTTTCTCTGAATTTGAGAGCCTTCTCTAAGCGACTGCTTTTTGCCGCTGGGTCTGTCTCCATATACGCTCGAGCTTCAAGAGTCTTGCTAACCACATGGAACGTCGTTCCTATGACTCTTGGCATACCAGAATCTTCAGCCAACTTTAAGGCTTCCATCCCTGCCTTTTCGGACTTTTCCAGAAACTCAAGTCTCTTCTTGGAGTCGATTTCCCATACCGCAAGATGCAAGTAATTCTCTGCGTGACCAGCAGGTTGGCCTATGACTCCGGTCCTCGGAGTCATAAATGATATTATAGAGTAATGATGCTGCGCTTTGTCGTAGAACTCCATAGCCTTCACTATCAGTTTCCTTCTTTGGTCGGGATCATCAGTTGCTATGGCTTTCCAATAAGTCACAAAGGCTAGGAAATCCAGACTCCCAGCGATCAAGAAGTTGTCATGTGTCAATTCGCCGCATTCTAACGCTTTCTCAAAATGCTTTACCGATTCTTCCCCTCCTGTAAGAGCCCCCAACCACAAATGCGACGATCCCAACAGAAAAGCGTCACCTACTTCTTCGAAAAGGGCGACTGCTTCGCTGAGATCTTTGATAACTCTTGAGCGGAGTCTATCCTTCTCATCTAGATCTGCGATTAGAAGTGCTACTTGAGGACTCAAACAGGCTGCCAAATTGAGATGGGTTCTGGCGATCTCGTACAAGTCACCAAGTTCGGAGAGAGCGGCAACAGCTTTCTCTCCCCATTGAACTCCTCTCTTCACGATACTCTCTGCGACTCGCCTATCCCACTCAAGATTAAATCTTAACCAAGAGACGTGCGGAAGCGAGTTGTACGTCCTCGCATACTCCAACATGTTTCTTGACTCTGAAAAAGCGGTCAAAGCTTTCCCTTGCAACTCCAAACACTCGTCTAGAAGTCTCCGCTTGTCCGACGAAACCGACGTAAGCCAGTAACCGAGATGCCTGACAACAGCCTTACAGCGGAACATCCATGCAGCTTTCTGCTCATCAATCAGTTTTTCGTAAAACTCATGAGCTTTCTCATAGGCTTCAACAGCTCGTTGCATTTTCTTCTTAAAATCCTCTTGACTTTCAGCCTGCATAGCCGCCCGATCAAGGCTGTATCCAACCTTCTCCTGAACTTGGCCCATCTTCAAAAAATCAGTTTTAGGCACCAAGTTCAATGCTTTCCTGTAAAGCTCAGTCGCTCCCAACCAGTCGTATTCTCTTTCCCTTTCTACGGCCCTACCCAGAACTTGATCTACGCCCAACCCCTCAGACATGCACAAACCAATATAAGTTATCAATCACGGTTTGAAAAGCCTTTGCATGGCTCCCTTGATATGAGCGCCGATTTTTCCGACACAGTTCCTTAAGCATGGTTTTTTCATTTGTTTTCCATCTCCCTCCACACAGTCTTCCAACCCAAAAAACGAAGCAACATAACGCTTAATGATGACACTAAGCGATTGGGCATCAATACCCATACAGTTAAGCAGTCTGCAACATGGAAGTAGTAGTCATCGTACACGCGGGGCAGATAACTACTTCTAAAGCACAAGCCTACTTCGACATTAACACAATCTCTAAGCGAAAGTTAATAACACCTGAAACAGAACACGCCTCCAACGTCCACAAAAGAAGTTGTTGCGGCAAACCTACGCCAGTCAACAACAACTTCAAAACAGTCACAGCCCTCTTCACGCATAGCATTCTGCTCGTTGATGTCACTGGGAACACTCTGACGACGATGTCCACACAGCTTCAACCAGACGCATATGTGATGATGATGAAACTATAGCGCGAGTCAACTTCATCACGCACACAAACAGACTGCGTTTGCGTGTTCAAGTACAACTGTTTCAACCTGCTCGCAACCACAACACTGGTAGAAGAAGGTATAAGGGGCATAACGTCTTCTTCTTTTGAAATTTCTCTTCCCTCAGAGCTCACCCCAACATACCCCAAACGTCACGCATGCCAACATTAAACGTCACGCTAAAACAACAAAAACAGAACCCGAAACACCAACCCAACAGCAAACAGACCCACAACGCAAACCGATGCTCAGATTCTCCCACCGAAAAAATTTTTCTGCACTCATACTAATACATCCTACACACAGGAAAGCCATCACACATGCCACGATTCAAGCAGACCACAGACATACTACGACTCATGAACAAAAAAGAAAACATACGCAACATAGGCGTCATAGCCCACATAGACCACGGCAAAACCACCATGACCGACAGCCTACTAGCAGAAGCCGGCTTACTATCACCAAAAATAGCAGGAACAGCCCGCGCCCTAGACTACCTAGAAGAAGA
>CAYLSJ010000053.1:0-7859 GCA_964386655.1 uncultured Candidatus Bathyarchaeia archaeon
AATGACTGCCTTACACTACTAATACCCTCAACAGGTTTCTTTTCGCTTTTTTGGCGAGTATGTGGTACGCCAGATTCGGATTGGAGAAGGTCCTCATTTTATCAGCTTCAATCGTAAGCAGGTGCCGCAAAAAACTGACAACGCCTGTATCAAAACTCCGCTAGGCTTAGCTTGAAGCAATCTATCCATTCTTTGAATCACAAAGGCGAAGCCTTTTCTAACACAATCATCATCAAGATCGAGCCCCGCTTGAACGAGTGCATCAAGAACCACAACTGTTTGAAATAACCCCCCTTGGCTTGTCTTTTCTGAACCTACCCATCCGCCATTTGGCAACTGCTGCAACTTCAGTTCATTGATTGCTGCTTGCAGAAATCGCTTTGCCCTCGCCTTTGTAGACTGTTCAAACGTTGGGTCTTTGGCAATCAGTAAGGCTGTTTTAACATATGCTAATCGACTCCATCCCTTTACTTCTTCAGGAACTCTTTTCAAACCTCTGCTAAGGTAGGCACGTGCTTTTCTTAGAGAAGTCTCGTTCATATTTCCAACTCCAGCCAGAAGATTATACACTGCAAGCGTGATCCAGATTTCGCTTTGAGCATCCTTGGGCAGGGCTCTTTTAGGGCGCCAGTGCCATCCTCCGTCTTCCAACTGCTCCTGCTTTATCCACTCAATCATGCTCGATACTAAAGGCGAATGTTTGTCTTTGTCCAGCAGAAGAAGAGTCTCGACCCCATAAACAGCACTGTTGACAAGCTCCGTCACCTTGGCACAGTTGGTGACGATGTGGTTCTCGATCATTTGGGGAAGAGCCTTCGGGCAGTCTGCAGACTGCAAAACTGGATGTACAAGATAAAGATCAGTTAACGGGATTCCATCAATGTTCTGCATTAAAAGCTCAGCTAACGTCACCATAAGAGGAATCCTACTGAGCTCTTCCCTCAACATGGCTATCAACACCTAGACTAACTTCGATGCGCAATCATATGTCGAATCATAGATTAAGAAACTCCTTGGATTTTTGGCTCTATTCTTGGCAAGAGTCGCAACAACCATCGACGCGAATGATTCCTTCAGTTCCAATGGCATTAATATTATATCCTCAACACGGAGACATCTAAGGCAAGAAAGAGGGATTCTCAAGGTGCCGGCTCAGCTGCCAGAGTCCAAGCATTTTCAGATCGAGCGATTGGTAGAAGGTGTCTACGCCGCAGTTGCTTCTGAGCAAGGTTACGCTATTTGCAATGCTGGTATTGTCGACATAGGCGATAAGACCATCGTCTTTGACACATTCATCTCTCCAGACGCGGCTAAAGATCTCCTGAAAGCCTCTGAGCAATTAACGTCGCACAAGGCTACTTACGTTGTCAACAGTCACTATCACGAGGATCATATTCGCGGTAACCAGGTCTTTTCTCCCGGTGTCGATATTATCAGCACCGCATGGACTCGTGATGCAATTGCCCGTAATGAGCCTGAAGAGATTAAGTGGGAAAAGGAGAATGTTCCCAAGAGAATTATCGAAGCACAGTCAAGGCTGAGTGTCGAAAAAGATTCCAAGAGACGTCGAGAACTCGCGCTCTCAATTGTTTACTACCAGGCGATGATTGAATCGCATCCTCAATTGAAAACACGATTGCCAGACATCACGTTTGATCACAAACTCGTAATACATGGAATGCGAAGGACTGTTGAGCTTCTCCCTTTTGTCGGACACACGGGCAGTGACATTGTTCTCCATTTGCCAGAGGATAAAATTGCGTTTATGAGTGACTTGCTTTTCATCAACATACACCCATACCTTCCAAGTGGTTTCCCAGCTGACTGGAAACAATCTATCAGCAAGGTCGAAGCGTTAGGGATACGCACCGCGGTTCCTGGTCACGGTCCGGTTGGTCGATCTGCAGATCTTTCGGTGATGACTCAGTACATTCAGGCGCTCGAAAACATTGCAATGAGCATGGTAAAGTCAGGTAAATCCGCAAAGGAAATCTATCTTCAACCCATTCCCCCACCATTTGAGACTTGGGGTCTGTTCTTTGACAATTTTTTCTTCGCCAATCTTGAGTTCCTTTACAAATGCGCTGCGCAAAGAGCAAAGAAAAAGCAAGGCACTTCATAAATCTCATGCATAGTAAACCGAAGTTTGACTGCTCTCTAACATCATAAAACAACATTATCATCCATGGATTTGAAAACCAAGAATCTGAACGCTAATCAAGGCATATGGCGCCGAAGATACATAGGAACATACACCACTTTAAACTCTCAAGAAAATCATGTTTGTAACAGTGATCGTATCAACATCCGCAAAACAACTATCAGGGCTAATACTACAATGAACAGTAGCCCCCATTTTCGTGTTGCTTCATGGGGACTTGCTGAGCCGCCATATCAAGATGCGCAAAATAGCAATCAAAGTGAGTATCGCAATGAGAAATAATCCCCACTTTCCTGCTCCTCTTATTAATGTGACAATTTGGATAGCGCCCAGGCCTAAGATTAGAATGAAAAAAGCCAACACAACCCAAGGCATATATTGTGACGGAATGAATTGATACTGAGCCAGTAGCGGTAATGTTAGGATAATTATGAAAAAGAGAAGGAGAGCGGTTTTTTGATAACGATAAGGCCACCCCTTCATCTCTTTTTGTCTGTTGTGGTATGCAAGTATTCCATTTACAAGTCGTTTCCTAATTTCTGGCATAAAAGCCAGTAGCGCCACAAGAATCAATGCAATAGTAGGTGCCACCCAAAAAGAGGAAACGTATTGGGGGTTAAGACTAAGGTACCAATAACTGTAGATGGTTATTATGCCAATAACGATAAGAACGTAAATCCTGTCTTTATACTTCAACCACAAAGCTCTGAGACTCACTTCTTTGTTCCCCCAGTCTATAGCTAGAAACATCCGCACTCGAATATAGCTTGAATGGCACAGACAACAGCGTTTGCTATGGCTTCAAACCCACACACAAACAAACAGGCTTCTAGACATAAGGGGTAACCCGGACCACACACCAAGGACGCAGCGACGCAAAGGAAACCACATTGTAATAAGCTATAATTGACCTCCTCACCCAAGCAAATAAGAAGCTCACTGGACCAACATTCCAAAGTGCATAGTGATGGTGGTGGTGGTTGTCCTCCGCCTCCGTTTGGTGTGTAGCACTCTATTGGTTCACGCCCTAAATCATCTCTTATCATCGCTGTGGCAAACCATTCCTTCCTCACCATCGTTCTTTCACATTCTGCTACCAATTATGAACTAGCAGAAGGGATAGAAAGATCATCAACCCAATGATCAGTCCAAGAGCGATGGATGACGTAAGCCTGCTCATGGTTGCAATTTTGAATTTAATTGGAGCTGAATACATGAACATTGCTGTGGAAAGGGTCATAATAATGCCCCATAGCGAAGCCCAGTAGATTGGTGGAATCATCAACTCAAAATACCGCAAAAGGTTTCCACTTATCCATAATAAGATGGGGGGAACTAGAAGATAGATATAGGGATGGATTTTGCTTGGAGTTTTGCGAACTAGTGAGTCTTCAGGTTTAGAGGTTCTAATGGCTTCAAAGCATCCTCTCCATCTCAACGGCATGATCCAACCACCATACATCCCACCATATGCTAGGATTCTTCCACCCGCCTTAAATCTGGCGTCATCTAGACTCCAGTAGGAGGAACCAAAAGTAATTCTCTTAACAACGATACCATCGTTCCTCACCTCGATATTTGCAACGGAACTAAGCAACAAGAACAGGAAAGGCAATCCAAACACAGCCATGCCTACACCATGCTTGATATAAATAGACGCCGCAAAAAGAATTAAGAAAAAGGCAAGTGGAGGTAGTGCCATGGGATAAAAGCCCAATGTCTTAAACTGAATAGGTTCTTCTCTATTTTTCTGCATGCGTCACCACCAGCAACATGCGAGAGCACAACCAATTCCATATGTGAGTACACATACTAATAATAACCAGCAAGCAGGATTTTGAGGCCCAGAGAAGGCAGCGCATGCATATGCGACGTAAACACATGTCGCAAGCGTGTCTGGACATTGTAATACACAACTGACAACACATTCCCAGTTACATTCGCCCGGTGTAGGAGTCCCGTCATCGTCAATCCTATCTTCAAGATCTTTTTAGCTGAGGGGTTTGTAGTTTCGTCTTTTGCCCAATCTGTCTCCAATCAATGCTCCTATGACTACAGAGGTTGCTAGAGTAACGATAACTGATATTCCAGCATCGATAATAGGCACAAGAGTCTTCCCGAGAACAAGAAGCAGTGTTACGAATAAAGGAAATCCAAAGATGCCTGCACCAGCCACAATCCAGATTGCTCTCCAGAGACTAAGTGATGGAATAGTACGAATATAGTAGGCTGAAGCTGTGAAGAAAACTGTAACTAGAGTGTATGCGAGGAAACGTTCTGTCTCCACCAATCCTGAGGCTACAAGCACGCCAAAAAGTATCAAGTAAGCAATGCAGAGTAGCAGAATGGAAAGAAGCCAGAAGCTTCTGGCGGTTCCTTTCCACCAGATAGGTTTCCGCAATCTTTTCAACAGTTATCTTCTCCCATAATACTGTGATTTGCCAGATTTAGCAACCCCACTGAAGCGCAAGCAAGGTAGCAGGCAAAAGGGCAGCCATATTCAACGCATACAGCGGTAAAGACACACAGAGGCCACCAAAGAAGGCATAACGCAGCAGCAATCATAGTGATTGATTCGGTTTTTGGAATAATTTTAATCATTTTGTGCACAAGAAGGAATAATATGGTCGTAATGCAGATTTAAATCTTGTGTAGGCTGTGAAGAGCAAGGAGACGGTAAACGGTTCAATAGCTGAATGCGGTTTGGGACTGGTTATCCTTCTTCTTGCATGTTTAAGCGTAGCATATGCTTCTGAACAAGTGCTAGTGGAGTTTTTCTACCTTCCAACAGGCTGTCTCATTTGCGACAGGGCTAAACAATCAATGCAGGAGATAGAGAGACAGTACGGTGAAAAGATCCATGTTGAATGGATAGATGTAAGCCGCTCAGAAGGGCTTCAGCGGTTTCGAAATTACAGTCTCACCAGAGTACCAGCTATTGTAGTCAACGGTGAATACAAAATTGTGAGCAGCGAAATGACCCGTGAAAAACTTGAGACAGTTGTAGAAGCATACTTGCGGGAAACTCCTCCTACGCCTTCTCCTTCAATGCCCCTTAGCTTAATCGCTGCCTTTACCTTGGGCTTTTTTGAAACGTTTTCTCCATGTCTAGTTGCAATTTTGTCATTCATACTAAGCTATACCATGGGAAAGGCAACCCATTTCAAGGACAGCATGCTACGAGTAATGACCTTTGGAGCAGGCTTCGTTTCCGCCTCCATAGTTCTCGGAGCATCCTTTGCCCTAGCGCTAGTCTCAATACCCAATCTCGACAACGTTATGATGTGGATCATCTGCATTTTTGTCATTATTTTTGGACTTAACCTGTTGGGGCTGTTCAAAATGCCACTTCAAACAAAACCTCTAGTCAAGAAATTGACAGAAAGGTATGCTTTCACATATGTTGGGCTGTTTTCTCTTGGTTTCATCTTCTACTTCCTTGATCCTTGCATCGCACCGTTCTTGTTCACGATTCTAGTGATGCTTCAAGGCTCTGAATTCATACTCCCCCTTCTACTGTTCTGCCTAGGAGCAATAATACCATTCCTCGGCGTCGGAATCGTCGCCGGCTCCACATCCCAACTAGCAAGAAAAACCTACAAATATCGAACAAAAATCCGAGCAATCAGCGGCATGATCCTAATAGCCTACGCTATTTACCTTATCGTGCTCTCTATTACCACACCACTCTCATTCTAACTTTGATACGAGCCCACGGCGAGTCGCGGAAAGGACATTTATGAGGCACTCAATCTGCAAGTTTGACACAGTGACGGCGAAATGAGAACCCAAGAATTGCTCTGCAAACCGAGAATCTAAACGTGAATCAAGGCATGTGGCGCCGGGGATGGGATTTGAACCCATGCGGCCCCGAAAGGCCACAGGCTCTCAAGGCCTGCGCGTTATCCACTCCGCCACCCCGGCGTTGAATCGGAGTTTTCAAAGGAAATTGCTTTTCGCGTTTATTAAACTGCTTATTTCATGTTGATGAACGTTAGGCATTAATACCTCTGTTGCTCAGAAATTATGTTTCTGGGAGAGAAAGGATATCGTTTGGACAGAATAGACAAGGTTCTTCTTGTGTTGCCTTTTCTTCCAGCCGCAGATCTGCTGTCTACGCTTTTCTCGCTAGGACGTGGTGGACAGGAGGTTGGGGTTTTGGCTCGTCTAGTGTTGGAGGGGCATGGGGCATATGGACTAGTTCTTCTGGCATTGTCGGCTTGTATTATGTTTCTAGTTTATATGCTGGTTGTAATCCGCATTAAGGGACTATTCGTCAAAGAATGGAAGTTCAGATGGACTAAGCGGGTCTTGACGATTTCGATTTGCTGGTTCTTCGTTCTCGAAGGGCTCTATGTTTCAACCGTAGTGATGAATCTTCTAGTATCGCTTTCGCTCGAGTTTGTTCAGACCATTCCTTTACGAGTCTTGCTTGTCCTAATGTACTTTGCTTGCGCCTGCAGGCTGACTCTGCCTCAGATTAGGCAGTTTCCATGCATGTGAAGCTCTTCTTGCTTTGAAAAACAGACGCAGAATGCAGTCGCAGAAAAGAAAAGAGAGGAGTTATTTTATAGGTTTGAAGTGTTTGATGTCGTTGATTGAACCTTCTCGTTTCTCTTTGGGTTTAAAGACTGCCTCCACTTTCATTCCGATCTTGACTTTGTCTGCGTCTACGCCTTCAACCCTGTGGATGAGCCCTCCGCCTGCGCCGTCGATTCTTACCATTGCGTAGATTATGGGTTTCTCCAGTTTAGCCCCGTCTAGGTCTATGTGAGCCACAGTGTAAGTGCAAATCGTACCTTTGGTGCCCACGTTTATCCAGTCACCGAGTTTTTCGAAGCATCGTTCGCAGTACATGCGAGGCGGAACGTAAACGATGCCGCATTTCCTGCACTTGGCGCCCATGATTCTGCCATTCTTCTTAATCTCTTGAAAGAATCGTTCGCCTGCTATGCCCAGCGTGTAGAGATAGTCGGTTTCCATGTGGTCGGGCCAATGTCGCAACTCGCTTGGATCTTGGATTTTTTCCATGGTCATTCAGTTCATTCCTCCTTCAAAGGTTTGAAGTATTTTATGTCTGTGATGGCGCCTGTTCGTTCTTTCTCAGGTTTCCACACGGCTTTGACTTTCATGCCGAACTTCACTTTTTTCCAGTCTATTTCCTGCATTGTGTGCAGTATGCCCATGCCTGGAGAGGCACCATCCAAGTCGACAACTATCGCTATGATTGGCTCTTTCAGTCTGCTCGCGTCGCCTGCGACGAACGGGACTGAATACGTGTTTATGGTTCCTGTGTCTTTGACGTATGTCCACCCGTCGGTTGGCTTGAAGCATTGCTCGCAGAACATGCGGGGTGGAACCATGATTCTGCCGCATTTGCTGCATGTTGATGCGAGAATTTTGCCTTTTTTCAGTGCATTTAGGAATTTGCTCATGGCTATGCCTGCGCTGAACACATACTTGGCTCTAGATCTGTCACGAATCGTTAGAACTTTGCCTGATTTGAGGTCGGCTGATTTGACTTCTTCGCCTGGAAATTCCTTTATTTTTGTGCTCATCTTTCTTTTCACCTCATCTTCTCATAACGATGACTGAGCCATACTGCATCAAGTCGCCCCAAGCTTGCGCCAAGCCTGTCCTTGGATCGCCTGGCACCTGTCTCTTACCTGCTTCGCCGCGTAGTTGCCAGAAGATTTCA
>CAYLSJ010000054.1:0-1149 GCA_964386655.1 uncultured Candidatus Bathyarchaeia archaeon
CCGTAGTATACGTATTTGACCTTCTTTTCCATGGGATGGGGATGGAGCAGGTAGTGTCGAACCATGTCCAACTCGTCATGTCGAATGTGACTCATGAGTTGCCTGACTTCATCTTGAGTCGGCTTTTTAACGTTGATTTTTCCGTAAAGTGGTTTAGCGTGCACAAGTTGTAGTAGATGCGCTCTCGGCAATGTCTCGAGGTCCTGTGCACTCAGAAGGTAGATTGAAAGGCGAGGGTAGGGCTTGACGATATTCAGAATGCTGTTGAATGTCGTCTCATTGATCGTTTTCACAGCTATTACTACGTCGTAGTCGCTTTCAAGATGGGCTTCTCCCTTGGCTCTGCTACCGTGATGCAATAAGCAAACGAGGTTCTCACCTAATGTGGCAATCGCCTCCTTCTTGAACTTGCGCAGAATTGCATCCATTTCGTTTCTGAACTTAACTGAACGAATCCTTGCTAAATAGGTTACTTCAAGCATTTGCCCATCTGATGTGCGTACTCGAAAATCGCTTCCCTTTGTTCATAGGATTCCACTCCAATGCCACGCTTCTCCTCAACTAGCTTTAAGGCTTCTTCAGGAGATGCGCACTGGCTCACCAGATAAGCAGAGAGCATGGTGCCTGTTCTTCCAATTCCTGCCCCGCAGCAAACCACTACAGGCATATTCTGTCCAATCATTTCAGTTGCAAACTTAACGAATTCCGCTATTTCCTCCAATCTAGGCGCTGCAAAATCCCTTACGGGAATGAGCAGATACTCCAACCCCAAGCTCGCAACCTGTCCATTGTCCAGTGGATGCTCTTTGTTGAGGCAGATGATGGCTTTGATGCCCACATCTTTAAGCCATCTAAGCTGGGCTTCGTTCTCAGGACGAGCGCTACCCGCTAGTTTTCCCTTGATTACCCATGAGAAGTTACTTGGCTTTTGAGGCGATTGGCTCATAAGAAACAGGTCAGCTGCAGAGTTGTTCACTTGCCTTTCCATTGAGGTTTTCTCTTTTCTATGAAGGCTTTCAAGCCTTCAACCGCGTCTTCTGTGCGCATGAGAAGATCAAGGTAGATGCGTGTTACTTCCTCGAGTTCTTTCTTGAAGTCAGCGTCGAGCACCTGGCGTAGGGACATGTGAGCGAGTTTGAGCACTGCAGG
>CAYLSJ010000054.1:1249-7801 GCA_964386655.1 uncultured Candidatus Bathyarchaeia archaeon
AGTCAGCGTCGAGCACCTGGCGTAGGGACATGTGAGCGAGTTTGAGCACTGCAGGACTCTTATCCCTTAGCTTAGCCACCAGTTCCGCTGCAGCTTCCTCAAGCTTCTCTTGTGGTACAACCTTATTGACCAAACCTATCTGCTTGGCTTCAGCTGCAGACATCACATCCCCGGTCATAATCAACTCAAAGGCTCTTGCTGGTCCGACTAATCTGGGCAGAAGCACAACTGCAACAGGAGGAATCGCTCCAACTGTGATTTCTGGCTGCCCGAACTGTGCCTTCTCAGATGCAATTATCATATCACAGCCCATAGCCAACTCGCAGCCGCCGCCTAAAGCGACGCCGTTCACAACGGCGATTACTGGCTTCTCCAAGCGTTGCAGCGTGTAGAAGACTTTGTTGAACACACTGAGAGTTGAGCCAACCTTTTCTGGAAGATGATCTCTTATGTCAACGCCTGCGCTGAAGGCACGGTCACCAACACCTGTAACGATCACTACATTAACTGTGAGGTCAGTTCTGGCTGTTTCGAATGCCATAGTCAGTTCTAGAAGTGTCTCAACGTTCAGGATGTTCAATGGCGGTCGATTGATGCTGATCTTACCCACGCCGTTCATGCTTTCGTAAAGAATGTTCTTGAAACTCGCGCTCATACTGCTTTCACCACACGAAGTCATGCTAGTTCATAATCGGTTCTATAAGGGATTTACTATGACACCTAGAGGAATTGATAGAGTCAGAATGCACTGCGAATCATTTGCGCCGCTAGGATTAGACTATGAGCTTGAAGAAGTCTCTTTCCGTGACTATTCCAACAAGCTTCCCGTCTCTTGCCACAAGGACAGAGCCTACATTCTTTTGGCGCATGATTTCAGCAGCTTCACCCACATCGGCATCTGGACCCACCAGATACACGTCTTTGGTGGAGGCTTCCAAAATCGATGTCTGAAGCACCTGCGCCATGGTTCCAGAACGCAAATGCTTGAAAACCTCGCCGGTTCCGAAGAAACGTAGTATAGTCCGCGCTGTCGCCATGCCCACGACTTTATCGTTGACTACTATTGGCAAGCGCCTGAAGCCTCTTTCGACCATGGTTTTCTCAGCTTCATAGATCGACATGTTTGGCGTCGCGGTCACAAGCTTGAGGCTCATAACGTTTACAACTTTGACTCCGCTCAGTGTTCCAGCAAAGAAAGAAACTATGTCGCGCTCGGTAAGGATAGCGTGCACCCGCTTGTCCATGTCTACAACAGGCAAGCCGCCAATCCGATGGTTCTTCATGATTTCCAACGCTTGACTAATCGTCGAGGTCGTATAGACGTAGATCACGTCGTGAGTCATGACAGATTTTATAGGCTCATTGATTGCCTTGAAAAAGTTCCCATTGTATTTGCGCTGAATCAGCTGAAACTTGTTTCCGCCTCCAAGAAAATCCACAATATCAGTCGCTGTGAATATGCCCAGAAGCCTCTTTGTCGCTGGTTCAGCAACAGGCATCCGTCTGAAGCCTTCCTTCACCATAATCTTGATTGCATCATAAATCGGAGTTGTCGGCGCCATCGTCACAACTGGACTCTTTGCAATGGTTAGTATGTCGCCCTCTCGTTTCTTGGGCGGATGCGTCTTCAAATCAAGAGGACCATGATCACGTAGACCACGTCTGAACGTTTCTCTTCTTGCAGCCTCTCCAGCCATTTTTGCTCACAATTCCTACTATTTGATAAGCGCTTTTAAGACATCTTCACGATCAACTATTCCTACAAGTCGACTTTTATCGTCAACTATCAGTAAGCGTCCAACGTCCTTTTCCAACATCAGTTTCGCGGCGTCACCAACCGTGTTATGTGGCTTCAGCGACAAGGCAGGAGTCCTCATTACTGAGAAAATCTTTGGTGGCGATTTGAACTTCCCTTTTTTCGCTTCGAAGGCTGGGAACATAGCTCCACTTTCAATAAGGTTTTGCTGAGTTATGATGCCTACGGTCTTGCCTTTTGATACTACGGGGCAAGCTGCGAATGAGCGCTCCTTCATTCTGTGCCAAACATTGTCAGCCTCATCATCAGGTGAGCAGATCAAAAGCTTCTCCGTTGACATAATGGTGGACACTTGCCTTTTCAGTCGTGCCCCTTCCTTGTCGTAGAGTGCTTTTATTACGTATTCTAAGCCGAGCACTCCAGCGTAAGAGCTGTCACGATTCGACTCAACCACAGGAGCATACCATTCTTCCAGACGCATCATCTGGCGAACGGCTTGAACCGCGTCCATGTCCAGTGTGGCTGTAAAACGAGCCACTGACATTATTCCTTTGACACGCACAGTTGACACAGACGATGAAATGGTCATAACGTCGTTTCTGGTGATGACGCCTAAGAGCTGTTTGTCATCGTCTACCACTGGTAGAATTCTTAATTTGAAGTCTCGGAGGACAGCGCGAGCTTTTGTTGCAAGTTCATCTGGGTAGATGAAAGGATGATTCCGGTTCATTACGTCCTGAACACGCAAACCATCCTACCTCAAGACATGCTGCTGTCTAGTATTCACCCTTAAGTTCGACTTGGCATTCATCGCATAGTATTTGACCTTCAACTTCCTTTAGGGAGTCTGACCACCTTCCACAATGGTCACAGTATCCTGCTAAGGCACGGGGCTCGGGAGCTTCCTCAGGCACAGGTTCTTTATCGATCTTAGCCTGTTCTTGAATCGTTTCAAGAAGCTCAGGCGTGACTGAAAGTATGTCTTTGCTGGAGATTAAGCCAACCAAGCTTCCCTTGTATATGACTCCCAGTCTTCTCACGTTAAGTCTGCTCATTTTTCTCGCTGCTTCAGCCAGAGGTTCATCAGGGTCAATAGTCAGCAGAGGCGATGTCATGACCTTCTTAGCTTTCACCTTGCTCGCTATGAGATTCTTGGCTAAGACACGTGTGATCAGGTCACGTTCAGTTACTATGCCGACTGGCTTTTCTTCTTTGTCTGTTACGATTATGCAGCCCACATCGTTTTTGTCCATGAGTTTGGCTAGCTCGTGTGCTATGCCGTCTTCGTTGATGGTTATGACTGGGCTTGTCATGACATCTTTGACGAGCATGCGTGGTCTCAAGCCTAGCTCTGACATCGTTGGTTCTCCTCCAATACGTGATTGCCTCAGACATATTAAGCATTTGTTGAGATGGTCGTGGATGTTACCGCCTAAGCGGTTTAAAAGATTTGAGGAAAAATAAGATGTCACTTGGCTCCCGCGACAGCGCCTTTGCCATACGGAATGAATTGCTGTATCTCTTCCAGAGGGAGTCTCGATATTCTTTCGCGGTCTTCTATTCTTGTTCTCTCAAATAGCTGCTGCCTGATTTGTCTGGCTAGTTTTGCGCTCGATTCTTCTCCTGGAACAACTTCGACATACATGTCCGCATGTTTTCGAATTGCATTGACCGGCCCTCCAACCACATTTAGTTTTTCGTCTGACCTCTGCAAGCCTATGCCAACTCGTAGAGATGCTTTTCTTATGTAGTTTTTCGCACCTTGAATGACAAATGCACCTTTCTCCAAATACTGACCGCTTGGAGCTGTTTTGCTGACCTGGTTCGGGCGGACCCAATAAACGTCTATTGCGGCAAGTTTTTCCCGCCACGCTCTGGAATATGACGCAGCAAATTGAGCGGCTTCTTGAATGACTTCTTCTCTGAGAGTTTTGCCCTCTGTCTTGACGACTACGAAAGGGGCGCCGATAATATCAGCGTGGAATACAATGTCGTTGGGTTCCGTATGCTTCTTTATCAAGATCTCATTTGTGATGGCGTCTCTGCCAGCAAGGACCAAGAAGCCGTCAGAGGAATGGCAATACCTAAACTTCTCATACCATGCCTTTTTCATGCGCTTTGTGGGGGTTTCCGCACGAGTTTCTTCGAGTTTTTGACTCCACTGTTTCTGCAGCCCTTCGATTCTTCGTCTTGTTTCGTTCATTGCTTTTTCTGAGCCCTCAAGTTTTCTCTGAGCCTTCTTCATTCTCTCATAGTAGTCTGCCGCGTTTGCTTGAATGGAACGGTTCATTTGGATCGGAAAAACCGTGTCACTGACAGAGACGTTGAGAACCATGTTTTTATGGTTTAACGAGTCGAAATAAATGGCTGGAGACAGCCCTCTCTGTTTTTCTTCATCGAGCCCCTTGGTTATCTCTTTCCAGTCTTCGCCTCTTTGCTTGGCTTCATTTATCCGCAGTTGCAGAAGTTGCAGTTCATTCAGACGGCTGTAAATGAGGTTGCCTATGTGTTTGTTTCGTTCAATCGATTTCTGGGCTTCTTCCACTGTTGTCTGCTGGTCTTGCAGCATCCGTTGTTGCCTGCTCAGTTCGCTTTCGTATTGTCTTTGGGCTTCAGAAACTTGTGCAGCATGGGACGTTTGCGCATAGTATTGGTCAAGGGCTTCGTTGAATGATTCATAATGCCTTGTCTTCAGCGGTTCGAATTTCTTCAATCTGATTGGTGCAGCGTCAGCCAATTCTCCTTCGGCACTAATTACAGTCACAGGGTCAAGCTTTCCTTCTCGCAAAATGGACAATATAGCGCTGAGTTGAGTGAAAACTGCGTCAAGTTGCTGCTGTGTTAACGCTTCGCAAGAAGTGTTCTTGTCCACATTCGCCCGGAGCAACACTTCCTCTGCGTATAGTCCACCTATGCTAAGAAACCTTGCAAGACCGCGCACAATCTCTAGTTGACCATAGCTCTTAAGTTCCTCTAATTGCTCGCGCGTTATGTTAAAGGGGTTTCTCCCACTTGAAGGGGCATGTTGGAAAGTTACGTTTCTCAGTATGCTTCGGTCACGCATCTTTTTGAAAATCAAAGCCGTGACAATCATTCCTTGCTGATTGGTAAGGATGATGTTTCCCTCTCCAAACAATTCCGCAATGAGCTGCATCGTTCCTTGCTTTGTGTTTATCCTAAACGTGATGGTTCTTTCAAACTCATGTTGCCTTATGTCTTCAATTATGCCATTGTTGATGTGTTTCCTCAAGGTCATGCAGAAAACTGGAGGTTTGAGAGGTTTTTCCATTGCGTAAGCGGTTAGATGAAGCCTCTTGCCTGCTTCAATCAAGAGCTGCAGTGTTGGCTGGTTGGTTTTGTGTAGTCGAAGCAGAAATGTTGTCGAGTTAAGCTGGTATGTATTTTCTATTCGTGCGTTGTTAACAACTTGATTAAGTTCGTGGACTATAGCTGCCACATCAACGCTTGTCATCTCAGTCTTCAAACCGTGTCAATTTCTCCTTGAAACACTCAGGATAAGTGCATTCTGCTGAAGCTGTGCATAAAGTTTAACTCATGACGGCAAATAAATGATTGGCAAGGTGGAAGACTTCTTGATTAAGGGTTTTGATCACGTTGCCATCGTTGTGAACAGCATCGAAGACACACTTCAAATCTATGAACGAAAGCTGGGTCTAAGGGTCGGAGAAGTCAAAGTGGTTGAACCACTGAAGGTCAAGATTGCCGTGCTCTACGTTGGAGACACCAAAATCGAGTTGATTGAACCGACAAGCGATGATAGCCCAGTTGCGAAATCCTTAGCTTCTCGAGGCGAAGGCATTCACCACATCGCTATTGAGGTCTCAGACATTGAAAACCATCTTAAAGAACTGAAAGACAAAGGCATGACGTTGATTGATGAGACGCCCAGACCAGGCGCTATAGCAAGAAAAATCGCTTTTATTCACCCAAAAAGCACAAAAAACGCATTAATAGAATTGGTTGAGCATTAGCGCCTCTTCTCGCGCTTCTGATGAGCAGGTGATAGAAGGCATTGCGCCCGCAGAATCCAGGCAGTTGATAATCGTTGCTTAAGAGGCGTTAGCTGCCTATCATCTCTGGGGCTTACATTGAGGATGCAGCCTTCAAAGATTAGACAATGCCTGAAGACAAGGATTCTTGGCCAAGCCGCTTTGTATTTTCGAGAATTGACTTCAACAAATGATTTTGCCAAGGAGCTGGCTACGAGAGGCGCTAGGGAAGGAACGATTGTTCTCGCTGAGACTCAGATAAGAGGCAGGGGGCGCATTGGTCGAGATTGGACATCGCCTCAGGGCGGATTGTGGTTCTCGATAATCTTTCGACCAAATGCGCTGGCTAGACAAGCAACACGGTTGACGCTGCTGGCTTCTGTTGCGGTTGCGAAGACAGTTAGCAAGCTTTACGATTTGAAGACTGAAATCAAGTGGCCAAACGATGTCCTAATTGACGAGAAAAAAGTTTGTGGCATACTCACGGAAGGCGAAATCAAGGGCACACTGTTGAAATATGTGGTGTTGGGCATAGGCGTCAACGCCAACTTCAATATCGATGCTTTGCCGGTTCATCTTAGAGATTCGGCGACTACTTTGAAGCAGCAGTTGGGAAAAGACGTAGAGCTTGAGACTCTGCTATGTAGACTGCTGGAAGAAGCTGAATCCTATTATGAAATGCTCAGAAACCATAGGTATGAACTTGTCTTAAACGATTGGCGAAGGTTGACGAACTTTCTGGGTTCACACGTTAGAGTCGAAAGCAACGGCGAGAAGATTGAAGGC
>CAYLSJ010000055.1:0-6021 GCA_964386655.1 uncultured Candidatus Bathyarchaeia archaeon
AGCCATGATCGGGTCTTCACCAGTTTCAGGCGCAAGCATAATGCTATGGCCAATCTTGGGGGGATCAATCACTCCTCAGTCAGGCTTAACTGACTCAGCAGGATATTTCACAGCAGCGTACGCAGCGCCAAGCGTGAATCAGCAAACAAACATAAGAATCATGGCTAGGGCTTCAAAAAGTGGCAACGCAGACGGGTCAGACTACAAATACTTGGAGGTTGTGCCGCCACTTGCCGCAGAAATCGCCGCCACCTCAACTTCAGTGAAGTCTGAAGCGAGCATTAATGGAACAGTGCACGTTACGTACAAGGAGGAGCCAGTTGAAGCCGTCACTGTTAGCTTAGCCTCAGACAACGGCGGAAGCCTGACCCCTCAGATCGGAAGCACAGACGCTGACGGATGGCTCGGCTTCATGTACACTGCTCCGCAGACTTTAGCCTCGCTTAACGTTACCATCACAGCGACTGTAACAAAAGCGGGCTATTGGAGCGGTTCAGACAAGCTTGAGCTGTCAGTGGTTCCAAGGAAATTGACTGTCGAGGTCGATGCCAACCCCTTAACAGTGAATTCGCAAGAATCCACTATCATTACAATCAAAGTTTTATCTGACGCGGCGCCTATTGAAAATGCTACAGTTACGGTGGCATCAGACTCAAGCGGCACCTTTTCAGCCACTTCAGGACAAACAGATGCAAACGGGAAATTTGTGGTGTCATTCGTCACGCCTGAAACAGGAACCACTGCCAACGTCAATGTTACAGCGTCTGCAAGCAGAAACGGATACGTCGACGGGCAAGGTCTAACCTCAGTGACTGTGAACCCAATGCCCGGGGCGGGTGCAGGCGGACTCTTCGGCTTGTCTTTGACAACGCTACTGCTCATCATAATTCCGGTAATAGTCGTGGTGGTAGTGGTCATCCTAGTGAAGAAGAGAATCATAGTCTTCAGCCGCGGCGAAGAAAACCACTAGCCCTCAATTTTCTTTCTATTGTGCAACATTCGTGCGCTTAGTTGCGTCTTAGCCAAGCATTTGGTTTACTGCTTCAATGTTCTCTATGAAGTGCACTCCTTTAGGTGTCGTCTTATACAAGGTAATTGTCTGTCTCTTCCGTGCCACAGTGTTGTTCTCTAAGAAGCCCTTCTCCACAAGCAATTGTAGATAAGTGTTGATTTGAGAGTAACTTAGCTTTGCCTTGTACATGATATGGGTCTTGATCTTCCCTTCACGGGCGGTCTTCAATATCTCTGTGACAATGTCGTGGCGGTCTCTTCGCTTGGTTCCAAGTTCGATAGTCATCACTGCCCTGCCTCATCTCAAATAGTATGAAAAGACCTCGAAGCTATATTACTCTTGAGGAAGATATTTCTAGAACATTAATCAACATGAAAAACGTCAGTTTACGCCTAGTTCACGCAGCATTTCACATGGCTTGCAGATGTTGCCCACAGTTGGCTCTCCGCACACTTTGCAAGCACACAGTTTGACATCTTTCTCGGCAGCCTCTAGAGCTGGTCTAATCCTCTCTATGGACTTGTATATCGTGAACTTTGTTCCAGCATGCTTCTCCTCAAGCCGATTGATTATTGATCGTATGTCATTTCTCATGGCAGTTGACGCGTATGGGCAGGGTAGACTTTGAAACTCGGTTTTTCTCATGTAGGCGTAAAAGGCAATTTCCTTCTCAGGCACCTCACAAAGCGGTTTTACGCGTGGCACGAACATTGGATGCGACTCTTCAAGTACTGGTTTGACTCGTGCTATGCGAGGAGCATCGCCGTGCATAATATTCAATAATATCGTCTGAACTTCATCATCCAAATTGTGCGCCAAAGCCAATCTGTCAGCTTTCGCTTTTCGAGCAGCCAGATTCAATGCCCTTCGCCTCAAGACGCCGCAGTAGGCGCATGGCGACAGAGTCTCGCTGTTCATTCGGCTTTTGCTATGCAATAGACTGACCAGTTCGTCAAGTTGAACACCAAATAACTCCTTAAATGAAGTCACGAAGTGCTCCACGCCAAGCTTGCTGCAATTCTCAACTGCGAATTTGACTGCTTCGTCTCGGTAGCCTTTGATTCCTTCGTCAATCGTAACTGCGCATAAGCTGGCTTTAGGGAACAGTTTTTCAAGCTTGGCTAAAATATGAAGCAGTGTGACACTGTCCTTTCCACCTGAAACCGCAACAGCGATTCTATCGTCTGGCTTAAACATTTTATGCTTAGCTATTGTAACCTTGACTTTGTCTTCGATTGTTCTTGTGAAGCATTTGGCGCAGAGCTCTTCACCTGAGTAAAGCCGCTTGTAAACGGCGTCTTTTTCCTTACATAAACTGCACCTTGTCATTTGTCACTTCGCCGTCTCTGCTAGAATCGCAACAGTCCATACATCCAAAGACTCAGAATTGCATTTAAGGCAATCAGCCCTAGCGTAAAGCCGTTTAGAGCAATGCGCAGCTCTCGCCTGCGCTTCTTCATCAACCGCTCAAGTGGATAGTAAAGCACGCGTTCACCATCAAAAGGATAGAGAGGCAACATATTGAAGATAGCAACGCTTAAAGCTAATATGTGAGTCCAGAAAATCGTCCAATATAGGTTGACGCCTGCGTACTGATCCAAGCCCACACGGTTAGGGTAGTAGTCAGGAACGAACCAAACCTCAAACCCAACCATGCCTTTGCTGCTGTTGGATGGATTCGGAACGGTGACAAGAGTGATATTCTCTCTGCGGTTTGCGTGTAAAATAGTTAAAGTCACTGTTACATTTGGACCGACATTCCTCATGTAGTTTGTATATTGGCCATATGTTGAGACGCTTGTCCCGTTAATGGCTTGAATCACATCCCATCGCTGCAGAGATGCTCCCGACCTAAAAAGGGGGGTATTTGGTCTCACATCATAAATCATTGTGCCCGCGGGCGCAGCGAACAAGCCCATCAGCAACAAAAAAGCGAGTAAAGCTGTTATCAGATTGACTGCAGACCCTGCTGAAAGCATTCTTAATCGAGCGAGAAGCGAGGACTTCTCGAATTCTTTCTCATCTTGTTCAACAAAGGCTCCGAAAAACACCAAGACCGCGTAAACCCCTGAAGACAAGATTGGAATGTTTCCCAACTGCGCCCCGATGCCGTGGGCTAATTCATGGGGCAAGCCGACCACAATTATGGCAAAGATGACGAAGGGCAACCAGTACATGCTCAAAGTCACACCCGGAATGATCGGAGCAGGAACAAGGTATGCAACATCACCTAATCGAACAAATCGAAGTATATTGTTGGCGAATATGTAGATGCCGTATGCCATTAAACCGAATGACAAAGCTAGACCTATGTTAGAAAGAACAGTCCACAAGGCTGGTTGTTTCTTGGCCAGTTTCTCTAAGGATGAGTTTAACGCCTTTGATTTGAACATGAAATATGCTGGTTTAACATCTAAACCGTGCTTGTCTAGGTGCAAGAAGTAGGCAAGTATATACAAGGCAGCCCAAAAAACAACCAAGCCAATCAGAAAGGTGATCTCTGGAGTCAAATTGAAAGCCATGCTTTTGGTGTTCCTTCTAGTGCTGTTTCTAGGAATCAACAAGAATATAATACTTAAACATAGTGTTGAAAGTAAGCGAGTGTGGTGCTTCTATGGCAACCATTATAGCCTTCATGACAACCCCATCCAAAAAGGAAGCACAAACAATTGTGAAAAACCTGCTTGAAAAACATCTCATAGCCTGCGCCAACATCTACGGTCCAGTTGAATCCCACTTTTGGTGGCAAGGCAAAATCGACAAAGCCAACGAGTTTCTTGTGCTGATGAAATCTAGTCAAGAGCTTTTCGCAAGACTATCAGAAACCATAAAGAAGACCCACAGTTACGATGTGCCTGAAATCCTCGCTGTGCCAATTGTTGAAGGTTTCCAACCGTATCTGAAATGGTTGAATAGCGTTCTTGCACAACATGAAGAATCGTGAGAAAGCATGGCTAAGAAACCAGTAAAACGCGCTGACCGAGTGGAAGTCACATATAATAAAGAACGCTGGAAACTCCTACGCCTACTCAGAGAAAAAGCAATTGAAATCATGGAGCCTCTCGAACAAGCTAGTTTAAACTGCATTACGCATGGAAGTATTGCGAGAGGCGACGTATCTTCCACCAGCGACATAGATGTGTTTGTGCCCAACCCGTCAAGCTCGTTTCTAATCGAGTCGACACTTGAACGAACTGGATTAACAGTCAACAAGCGAATTCTTGTTCAAGCTGCGCCGTCCTATGCGGCAAAAGGCTACATTGAGCTTGAGCCGAAGCGTGCTGTTTCTTTTCCTTTAATGAGGCTACGCTCAGTAGAACGTGATTTCTACAGATTCGGAGGCGAGGCAAGCCTACGTGCACTTCGAAACAACAAGCGGGTTTTGGGCGTAGACAAGCGGCTCATGTTAATCGAGCCTACCATACGTGGGCATATTGAAAGCAGCGTTGTTGGCAGAGAAGACGTTGTGGCTGGGCAGCTCAATGTATCAGTGGAAACAGTGCTCGACAGAGTGCATGCATTGCTGCGCCGAGACAAAGTTGGCAGAACGGGAGTATTCATCAAACGTGAACTTACGTTAGACGAGACGTTTGAAATGGTTTTGGAGCAACTGGCAGATAAGAACCCTGCTGTGCGCCGAAGACTAAGACTGGAGGAATAAAACCTCAACTTATCTGGAATCTGAGTAAAGCTGCAATTCCGCCTAGTCCTTCCAACTTATGACCTGCTTCATGCTCAGTGCTGACAACAGTTATCTTCCCAGCTTTCTCCTCAACTTCCCGCATTATTTTCTCCAGTTCTAAGCGCTTCTCATCTGGCGACTCGCGGAGCATCTTGTCTATTATAAGAAGTCTATCAACCGCGCCGTATCGAGTTGCCTTCTCAACTTCATTGAATCCATAAGTGGCATCAGCTGTCTCCTTTCCCAGCCTTGTGAGCAGTTCTTCAACATGTCTAGTCTCTTCAGCCATCCTTGCGTTCTTCAATGTCTTTGTCAACACACCTGAGCGAATTGCCTCGTTGATGCCAACTACGCCCGAGCTGTGAACACCTTTAACATCAACGATTGCTGCCGCCACATCCCTATCTTCATCTTGAACATACTTGACGAAACCGCTTCTCACAAAACCAAGCCCCAAGACAACTATGGAACATTTGAGGCTTAACCAAGCTTCACGAACTAGGTTCAAGACTTCTTTAAAATAGCCTTTAACCGCCTCCTCCCTTCTCTCAGGGTCAAGCTTGCCCGGAAGCTGAATCCTCTTCTCCACCTTGACATCCAATCCGTATTGGCGCAAAACGGCAATGGCATATTCTTCATCATCTATTGCTACGAGCAGAACGAGCGGAGCTTCAACATGCCTAGCTTTCTCCAGACGCTCAACCTGATGCTTCAGCCACTTCGGCTTTATAATAGTTAATGGCTGATCGACAGTCACATTTATGGTGTGATACGAGCCTCTGCCACCGATGTCTTCTGGAATATCGGTTATTATGCCGCGAACTCGCAGTCGATTAAGACTTCTATCCCATAGAACGCTCTCAACCTTAATGCCCAAAGAAACCATGATCCGTCTGCCTTCTTGCGGTCGGCTGTACTCTTCCTGAACCTTAACCTCTCGTGTTGTTCTGGCATAAACGTGGTCACCCGCATAGACTATATTGTAGAGATGCCAAAGATCGTCTAGGCTTTGGGGCACTACTTTAACGAAGCCTTTCTTAAGGTGCATCTCCAAGATCTTCAAAAGCTGTCTATCCTCATTTAGGATGACTGATTGCAGCATTGTTGTTCTCACATTTCACTAAAATCCTTTACTCTTTCTTCTGCCGACGAGGAAAAAACTTACAGAGATATACCGGGAACAAGAATAGATAGTACAGCAGGCTGGAAGGTTTGCTGTCATGAAGAAGATGTTTTGGCTCCTAGACGTCAACTCCGAAGTCAGAGATCACAAGTCCGAGGTTTGGATTTGGGGCATAGACGACAAAGGCAAACGCATACTAATCAT
>CAYLSJ010000055.1:6121-7664 GCA_964386655.1 uncultured Candidatus Bathyarchaeia archaeon
ATGCCATGCGCTACCTAATAGATACAGGAGCGTCGCCGTGCAGTTGGCATGAAATAGAGGCAGAGGAAACAGAGAACACTTTAGGCGTCCAAATTGACCATCTGTACGTAGCTAAATCAGCTCCCAAGAACATTGAAAGAGTTGAAGTGCCACAGCTTAGGGTCTTAGGCTTTTCCACAGTTGCATACAGCCCCAAAGGTGCGCCCAAACCAGACAAGAATCCGTTGGTCGTAATCTCTGTAGCCACGAACAATGGCAAAGAACAGCAGCTCATAGCAGAAAACTCGAACGACAAACCAGTGTTGGAAAGCTTCATAAAATGCATAAAAGACTTCGACCCTGACATCATAGTTGGCTACGAAACCAACCGTCAAGACTGGAACTATCTTGTCGCCCGAGCTAAGAAACTTGGCTTCCGCCTACTTATCGACAGAGCCAACACTGAGCCTCACATGAGCGTGTATGGGCACGTTTCAGTCACAGGCAGAATCAACTTGGACCTTTTCGACCTCTCTGACGAGTTGCCCGAAGTCAAAATAAAAACGCTTGAAAACGTCGCTGATTTTCTCGGCGTGATGAAACTTGAAAAACGCACAATTATTGAAGACATAGACCATGCAGCATACTGGGAAGACGCCAAGAAACGCCCAAGCCTACTTCAGTTCTCACGAGAGAACACTCAGTCAATAATGGGCATAACTGCAGCCATGCTTGACTTTGCCATACAGCTCTCTAGCCTTGTTGGCTTACCACTCGACCACGCTTGCACAGCAGCAGTAGGGTTCCGAACTGAATGGTTCCTGATGCGCGAAGCCAAGCGAATGGGCGAACTAATTCCGAAAAGGGTGGAGCGGCCTTACATTCCGTATGCTGGCGCAGTTGTTTTGGCGCCCAAACCTGGTTTGCACGAAAACATTGCAGTTTTGGATTTCAAAGCCATGTACCCTAGCATCATGATCAATAAGAATGTCTCGCCAGACACTTACGTGGCGCAGTCTGAGCCTGAGCCTTCCAGCAGCGTTTATGTTGCTCCAGAGGTTGGGCATCGCTTTCGCAAGGAACCGCCTGGCTTCTACAAAGAGGTTCTTTCCAACCTCATAGCTTCACGCGATCAGGTTCGACCAAAATTAAGAAAGCTGGCACCAAGGAGTCCTGAATACCACGTGTTAGATGCACGGCAAAAGGCTGTTAAGGTCATAACAAACGCTGCCTACGGCTACACAGGCTGGATAGGCGCCCGCTGGTACGTTAAACCCGTGGCTGAAGCAGCAACTGCTTGGGGCAGACACATAATACTCAAGACAGTCGACACAGCGAAGGAAATCGGGTTAGAAGTCATATACAGCGACACAGATAGCGTCTTCGTTAACAACGATCCACGCAGAATCGCTCAGCTTTCTGAGAAGGTTGGAAAAGAAGTTGGCTTGGAAATAAAGCCGGATAAAATCTACAAGCGGGTTCTATTCACTGAAGCCAAAAAGAAGTATGGTGGTTTGCTGCCGGATGGAAGATATAAAAGGTTGCGTAATAGCAACTGGAGACC
>CAYLSJ010000056.1:0-7620 GCA_964386655.1 uncultured Candidatus Bathyarchaeia archaeon
TTTGTGGGCGGTTGATAGAAGTATAAGCGGTTTGTTCTTAGCTGGAATTTTCCGAGGAATGTTTTCTGTTTTTCTGGGGCTAGTCCTTCATCTATGATTATGATTCTTGCGTTTGTCTTTGCTACTCGTGTCATTTCTTGAAGTGCTCTTCTCTTTTGTCCAAACGTGTTTATGCCGCCTACGTGCATGACTGCGTCGAATATGTTGTCCTTGTAAGGCAAGTAAGAGGCATTAGCCCTGTGTAACTCTATGTTTTTCCATTTCTTTCTCCTCATTTTCATCTGTGCATAGTTCAGCATTCCTTTTGATATGTCCATTGCGGCTATTCTGCCGTTTAAGCCGATTTGTCTTCTGATGAATGAGAGGTTTTTTCCTGTTCCCGTCGATACATCGAGAACATGAGATTCGCCACGGATACCAAGCTTTTTGGTCCAGGTGTATCTTTCGAAAGGTTCTAGTCCTAGGGAAAGAGTGGGAATGATTAAAGTCATCAGGATATCATAGCTGCGAGCCATTGAATCGTACTCTAGCATCCATTTCTTGTCTTTTTCGTTTATGTGTTCAAGTAGCAGGAAATCTGGGATTCCATGTTCTATCTTGTATTCCTTCTTGCACTCTTGGCATAGGAGAGATCCAGACGTTACCTCGTCATCGTTTGTCTTTTCATTGTTCAGGGTCAGATCGCCATAGCAGCTAGGGCAGCAGAGATAATTAAGGGAGTTTTTTCTCAATTTGACCATCTCAAGCCTGTCGATTACGGAATCAGAATTCCTGCCAGGCTACTTCCTCGCCCTTACCGACCTTAACATATTGCTTGGCTATGATCTTGTTTCTTTCATCAGTTACAGTGATTTCCCAGCATCGAATTCCCTCTTTTTCCACAGGTCCCTCTGTTTTCTGCCGGATCTTCGTGTGCTCCTTCCATAGTTGGAAGAGTCTGTCAGGAGTCAGGTCGTTTGTTCGTGCTGAGTACTCTTGACTGCATAGAGCGCATTTTGCAGTGATGCGGTCTTCGTGAAAGACATACTCAATCTGTGCGTTGCAGTTTATGCATCTGCTTGATTCGATTGCTTCCTTCATTAATCGGAAGGTTTCGTGCCAGCCAGTGTCTATCAGTTTTTCGAGACCGTGTCGCCGCCACTCTTCGCCAAAGGGGTTTGCCAATGTGAATGACCATTTTGAGCCGTGGTCGCCTCCGCATTTTGGACACCAGATTTGGAGGTGTGTTGGAAACACGTCAATCTTCATCTTTGCTTGGCTGCATGAAAAGCAGTATCGCTCCAACTCCACTGTTTCATAACTGTATAGGCTACTGGTTAGGCGACCAACTAGCTCAAGTAGTCGGTGACCCAGTTCAGTGATCAAGTATCTTCCTCGTTTGGCGTCTTGATAGATTAAGCCTGAGGATTTGAGGGCTTTGAGATGGAAGCTGAGGGGTGCTGAGGGCATTCCTGTTAATCTCTCAAGTTCATGGTAGTAGGCGCCATCTGCTGCTAACCTGTTAAGAATGGCTATCCTTATCGGGTTAGAGAGCCCGCCAAGCGTTTGTGCATAGAGTTTGACAGGCATCTTTTCAACGTGCGGAGTCTCCTTGGTAGTTTTCGTCTTTTTTGCTTCTGGTTGCAGAATCTGAACGATCTCTTCAAGCTTGTTCTCTAGTTTTGTGACTCTTTCCTCTAGTTTCATGGATTTCAGCCTTAGTAAAATAGACCTAATCTCCTATTTAAAAGCATCGGAGCGCTCCGAAAAAGTTTTGCATATGTCAGCGCTGATTCGCCTTAGTGCACCTTTTGCCTGTCTGGCGCTAAATATTATTGGATATTGAAAGGCTGAATGAATTCAAAGGGTTCTTTCTAGGCTTTTCATACTGAAGGTCGTGTTGCTACATCCGTTCTTGATCAGTGGAACGGCTTGTCCACTTGAGCCTGTTTTGTTTAGGGCTTCTCCGCCTAGCTTTAGTTCTTGTCCGCAAGCGACGCCTACTAAGCCTTCGTAGCGGTATTTCTTGAGTATTTGTGGAATGCATGAGCCGCCTGGCACTACGTAGACATCGTAGCCTTTCTGTTCGCCAATTCTTGTGGCTATGTTGATTTGGCAGTCGTTTGAGCAGTGGTTGCATTTGTATGAGGGGATCTCCGGGTTGAAGATGGCTTTGCATTTGCTGTCCATATGCTTTCTTGAACAGTGGGGTAGGAAGAGGGCTCTGTTTCTTGTTTTTTCGAATCGTGTTCGTTCGGATGCGTTTTTCACGTAGACGTCGACTAAGTCTTCAACTAGTTGCAGTGCGTCTGGTACGTCTAAGCCCGTTATCTCGCTTAGGTGGAATTTTTCTGCTAAGTGTCTGGCACTTGTGCCCAAGCGTTTGTGCAGTTCTTTCTTTTTTGAGACTCTGGCGAGTTCTCTGAAGAAGGATTTGCTGATTCTGGATAAGTCGAAGTTGAACCCGTAGGGCATGAGTAATTGAGATTCGGGAGGAGATGTATAAATGTGACTACTGTGGCTTGAACTTGTATGCCATGCGGTCTTCTGAGATTTGAAGCGGCACCACTTGGACTGGTAAGCCGACTTTTAGTGTAGCTGGTGTTACGCCAGTGATTTGAGCTAGCAAACGAGAGCCGTCTTCAAGTTCAGCCACTGCTACAATGTAGGGGGCATATTTTGCCATGCTGTCAGGTGGAAACGTGACCATCGTGTACGTGATGAGTTTTCCTTT
Source organism: uncultured Candidatus Bathyarchaeia archaeon (assembly GCA_964386655.1). Classification (GTDB taxonomy): domain Archaea; phylum Thermoproteota; class Bathyarchaeia; order Bathyarchaeales; family Bathyarchaeaceae; genus DATETJ01. The sequence goes on from CAYLSJ010000056.1 coordinate 2,714, forward strand.
TGTTGGCGCTTCGTACCATTCGATTTCGTTTGAGCCGCATTTGCAGTGCTGTCTTGGTGGTAGGTGTTTGGTGCCGCATTTCTGGCATTTGGTGCCCATCAATTTGCCCTGTTTCAGTGCCTCTAGGAATTTGGTTGTGAATTCTGTTTCTGGTAGCCATGATACATAGCCGAATTTCACTTCGCTTTTCACCTCTGGTATATGTGCACCATGCAGTATTGTCCTGTTTCGCCGACATTGTGTGTCAGTCCGATTGTTGCGTTTGGCACTTGTCGCTTTCCTGCTTCGCTGCGTAATTGCTTGGTGATTTCAACTGCCATGGATACGCCTGTGGCGCCTAGCGGATGTCCTTTTGATTTCAAGCCTCCGTCCACGTTGACTGGAGTCTTGCCCCCTATGTAGCTTTGTCCTTCTTCCACGTATTTGCCGCCTTCCCCTTTTTTGCAGAAGCCTAAGTCTTCGTAGCTCATGATTTCGGCGATGCTGAAGCAGTCATGTGTACAGGCTACTTTGATGTCATTCGGCGCGACGTTTGCCATCTTGTAGGCTTGCTCCGCTGCTGTATGTGTTGCTGCTAATCCGACTAGGCTGGGTCTTTCAGCTATCATCATGGTGTCTGAGCCTGCGCCTAAGCCTGTGAGCCAGACTGGCGTATCTGTGATCTTTTTGGCTTTTTCCTCGCTGGCTAGTATGGCTGCGGCCGCGCCGTCACTGATGAGGCAGCAGTCGTAGAGGTTGAGCGGTTGGCAGACGGGCACGGATTTCATTGCTTCTTCCAGCGACACTTCTTTTTGTAGGTGGGCGTAGGGGTTCATGGCTCCGTATTTGTGGCTTTTCACTGAGACCATGGACATTTGCATGCGTGTTGTGCCGAATTCATGCATGTGTCGCGTAGCCATGAGCGCGTAGAAGCCTGGAAACGTGATGCCGAACGGGTATTCCCAGCGTGTGTCTCCTGCCCTTGCCATCCATTCTGTGGCTACTGGTGTGCCCACCCATGTCATCGTCTCAGCACCTACTACGAGTACTACCTCCGCCAAGCCTGCTTTAATCAGTGAGTATGCTGTGCGTATGCCTGCGCTTCCTGTGGCGCATGCTGCTTCTACGCGGTATGTGGGTTTGTTGCCCATGCCGACATAATCGTGTATGAGTGCGCCTGGTGAGCCTTGGGCTGCCCATACGTCTGCTGCTATGCCTACAACTGAAGCGTCGATTTCAGCTGTTGTTAATTTTGCGTCTTCTAAGGCTGGTCTAACTGCTTCGTAGGCTAGTTCTCTTATTGTGACATCTGTTCTTTTTCCGAATTTGGCGTGTCCTATTCCAACAACGCCTATTCTACCAGTCAAGTGTTGAATGTCTCCTTGTGGTGAAAAAGAAATGAAGGGAAGCTAGGTCTTATTTACCTTCCCTTGAACTGCGCCGTCCTCTTCTCAAAAAGCGCCTTCACGCCTTCCTTCAAGTCCTCAGTCTGGTAACAGACCATGCACAAATCAGTCATCATCTTGTTTCCTTCTTCCATGCTTATTTCGAACACTTTGCTCAGAATCTTCTTTACCTGACGAAGAGCAACCGGCGCCTTCGTAGCAATCGTTCCAGCCGTCCACATGACGGTGGAGTTAAGTTCATCAGCCGGAACAGCCTTGCTGACCAAGCCTATGCGTTCAGCCTCCTTCGCGGTTATCTGACCTCCAGTGAGTATCAACTCGGTCGCCTTGCCCCTCCCAATAATCCTTGGCAATCTCACGCTTCCCCCCCAAGCAGGAAACAATCCAAGCGCCACCTCGGGAGTACCGATGCGAGCGTCCTCTGAAGCGATTCTTATGTCACACGCAAGCGCCAACTCAAGCCCACCGCCAAGCGCGAAACCGTTCAGAGCAGCTATAACAGGCTTCTCAAAGTTTTCAACTTTCTCAAACAGTCGCTGTCCAGTTTCAAGGAAATTCCGCACTCCCGCTTCGTCAAGCTGTTGAGCCTCCTTCAGGTCGGGTCCCGCGCTGAAAGCTCGACCTGCGCCGGTGATAACAACTACATGAATCTTCTCGTCCTGCTGGATTTCTTCGAGCAACTTGTCTAGCTCTGCCAGAAGCTCAGCACTCATTGAGTTCAAGACTTCGGGACGGTTCAACGTTATGACGCCTATGTTGGCTTCTTCAGGCGCCAAGAAACTCGCTTCCTTACTATACATGAGAGTTCTGTATGACAATCGGTCTCACCGCTTCGCTGATATAAGGTCTGAATGCTAATATTGTTTTAGGTTCTATTGCTTGCTGAGCGTTACAATCCCCTATCTGTTTTTTGAGTTTGGGGTATGGTGGGCTCATTTGTTTTATGCTTGTTTGAGTTCTTTGATTAATCTCTTGTAGAGTTTATCGAGATTGTCTAGTTTTTGTTGCAGAATCGTGTATGTGATTTCTAGATTAACTCTTGCGTATGTGTGGGCGAGGACGTTTCTGAATTTCGCCATGTCTGCAAACTCTTCGGCTTCCTTTGAAGTTAGGATTCCGGCTTCAGCGAGGACGTAGAATGTGTCTGAGTAGCTTTCAGGTGTGCGGAGTGTTTTGGTTGATATTACTTGCATTGCTATGTCGATGCAGCCTTGTATTGCCGTGTAGAGAAGCCACAAGGCTGAACTGTGAAGCTTCCAGTTGGAGCGGAACTCTGCTTTGTCGACTTTGGCTATCTCTCTTAGCTTGTTTATCGCGTCTCTAACTGCCTCTTGACTCAGGTCAGGAGCCTCCTCAGTGTGGCGTCTCTGGTCTTTTTGATTAGGAAGCCTTCATCGAGTCCTTCGCTTAACGCCTTTGCTTCAAACTCGATTCTGGTGTTTTCATCATGGGAGAGGATTCTGACTCCGTTCTTGACGACTTGGTATCTTAGGAATGGAGGTGCCAAGTTTAGAAGAAGGGTTTCCACTTTTTCTCCGAGCGCCTTTGTTAGGATACTATGTATTTTCATTGTTTTGTCGATGGATGATTCTTTGAGCAACACGGCTATGTCTATGTCGCTGAATGCATGTTCTTTTCCTTGAACTGTTGACCCGAAAACATAGGCAACCATGATGTCGTCCATTCCGCCGAGAGCTTCATGGGCTTTCTTGCTGATTCGCGCTAGCCGCTGCGATGTCATACTTATGAACCCTCCTTGAAACAGATTTTCTATGTCATGCTTAAATATGTTAGCTAATCGAAATCAACAGGAGAAATGAGGTTTGGTATATCATAGGTAACAGTTGCAGGCATCAAGTGGATTCAATGTTATTACGTCGGTGTTAGTTTCTTCAGGCGCCAAGAAACTCGCTTCCTTACTATACATGAGAGTCTTGTATGACATACTCATTTCACCATACCCATTAATAGAACTCGGAATGTTTTTATCATTTTCATGAGACTAGACCTCCATCCAAAGACCGATGCTTTTCGTAGCAATTGAGCACACCCCTTGAATTCTTGAACTGCTTACGGCAATATGGCTGCGCTGAGGCTGAGTTCATAATTCTTTTATCCAAGATTCCATAGAGCCGACTGAAAGGGATGGAAAATGGAATCACAAGACACGCGGACATGGAAAATCGTAGCATTGGCACTAGCGATTGGGCTGTTAGGCGGCGTTATCAGCGCAGCATTAGTCGCACCTTTGTTCACGAAGCCAGGACCACAAGGTGAAAGAGGTCCTACAGGTCCGCAAGGACCCCAAGGCGACCAAGGTTCCCAAGGGTTACAGGGCATTCCTGGAACAAACGGAGCAGCTGGAGCAGATGGAACAGATGCAATCCTACAGATCCTTCAAAACAGGAACAATACAGCAGTGGTTCTCAGCACTCCTGATTATGATATATTGCAGTGGTACAACATGTCAGACTTTGATTCGTCAATGAGAATGACGATGAACATTCAGCAAAACTCCAAGATCTTTGTTCAATTCTCGAGTTCGCACACTTTGAGTTCAGGAGCCTCAATCCTAGTTAGACTCGTTGTAGACAATATCTATAACAGTAGCATCTACCAAGCTTCTTCTCCTAGCCCGCCCTCAAGTGGAACGTACTCATTTCCAGGACACGTAGAGTTCCTCACAGGACCCCTGAGCTCAGGACAACACACAATTGAAGTTCAGTTCCAACGTAACCTGGACGGTCCGTCAACGCAATTGGAAAGAACCTTGACTGCCACTGAAATCGCCACTCCTTAGAAAGCCAATCGATCTCTCAAACTAGGGCTGCGCACTTGGAACACGGTTAAATGAACCTGAAAATGCCCTCATTCAATGCACGCAAACCCGCATAACGCAATCTCAATAATGTTCACATGCTTTAAGAGCTAACCATATCTATCTCTCAATGTGACCGATGTGCCGAAGACGAAGGTTGAAGAAAGCTTCGACAAGTACGCAAAAGGCTACTCCTCAAATGACTTCGCACCAGTCCGATACAACACTTCACGAGCTGCTATGAGCTTCGCCGACGACATCACATGGCATTTCTTAACGAAATATCTGCCAAAACGCAAATCCATCAAAATATTAGACGCAGGCGGCGGAGATGGCTACTGGGCGCAAAAGCTAGTACAACTAGGCTACAAGAACATCGTAATAGCAGACATCTCACAAGGAATGCTGGATGAAGCAGCAAAACGTTTCACCAAACTCAAGACAAGCCACAATGTCGTATTCATGAAGTCTGACATCACCAACATGAAGGGATTCAAAACAGCCTCCTTTGATTATGTCTTCTCCCAATATGACGCAGTCTCACTCTGCATGAAGCCAGCAGAAGCCATAAAAGAACTAGCCAGAGTCGCCAAAAAAGGCGCCTACGTAATCGCTTGCGTAGACACCAAATTCAGACGCGTACCCGAATTAATCGAAGCAGGAAAAATACGCGAAGCAGAACGACTGCTCAGAACAAGCATCTC
>CAYLSJ010000057.1:0-7351 GCA_964386655.1 uncultured Candidatus Bathyarchaeia archaeon
AATAGGCAGTCGATGGCGTGGTCTTTTTCGATCATGGCTTTGATGGCGGCGTATTTTTGGTCTGTGAGGATTCTTGTAATGTCTCCCTCTAACAGGTTTTTGGTGCTCATTTTTGCCGTTTTCACCTTTCTCTTTAGTCTGGTTTCTTGTGTCTTAAGTAGTGTTTCCACACTTAAAAGATTTAACCAATATTACGAAACCTGAAGTATTGTGGCATAGAATATGTGCGTGATGAGTGTGTAAGTCGTCGCGGCAACATACTACCAAGGGACGATGACTTGTATGCAGTTAATCGCGCTGGCTTCAAAACTGTAAGTTCACTTGTTATTAACCTGGCAGTATCATTATTAATAAGGGGATTCTTCTGAGCCATCAAGCGCTCATTTGTCCAGTATGCGGAGCTCCACATAGAAGGGCTGTTCCATCAGGCGTCATTCAGGTGAAGTGTAGTTATTGTGGCGCATGGATTGTTGTCCCTGCAATTGGTGAGCGTTGCCCGAACCATCCTGATGTTTTGGCTACTGCCACGTGTAATGATTGCGGCAACAGCTATTGTCGTGATTGCCTAGCCGCTTATGAGATTCAGGGTCAAGCGGAAGGAGGAGTCTTGCTGCTCTGCTCCATTTGCCTAGCACAGCGACATGCGCATCAAGCAGAAGGAACGATTTTGGTTGGCGGTCTTCTTGTTCTGATAGGCATGTTCCTGTTTCTTGCTCACCCAATCGCTGGAGCTTTATGGATTATGTTGTTCGCTGTTCCTGTCATAATCTACGGGGTCTACAAGATAGGTCATTTTTACAAGGAGAGTATTCCTTATGCTGAACATGCAGAAGCTCGTGAAACAAGGACTGATCGGACAACTCAAGAAATCTATCTATACATGCTGGCTGAATTTATACGGTGTTTTGGCCAGGTGCATGGTCACGTCATGCTGGAAAACCGAATCAAGGCGTATGTGGAACGTGGTCTCAGCAGAGAAGAGGCGATAAGGCGGTTTGCTGAAGATGGAGGCTACTAGCCTCATTGAAGCTTTAAGAAAACCAAGCTTGGTAAACACAACGTTCTAATACCTCAAGTCTCAGTTTCTCTCCAAAAAGGTATAGCGCTATGGAACCAGAGTCAGTCCCTCCTCCACCGCCCACACTAACTGCGTCATACGAGCAGATTCATCAAATCGTGACTAGTGAGTTCTCAGTTGAGGAAGGATTCATAGAATACAACACACCTACCTTCTATGTGAAGGAGCAACCTAACCTTAAAGAGGCATTTCTGCGCCTCTACAAGCAGCTCAATTCAAGACAGCTTGTTCCAATTATGAGGAAGCGGGCAGACAGAATAATGCTGCAAGTTGTCTCTAAACCATTGGTCAGGCCGTCGAGACCCCTAGTCAACATTGTGCTACTTCTAGCAACGATTGGGACGACATTGTTCACCGGTTATTTTCTCTCCGGAGATACGGCAGACCCTTTAGTGGGCGCTGCAATGTTCTCTGCAGCCCTTATGTCCGTTCTAGGAGCACATGAGATGGGACACAAACTCACAGCTAACAGACATGGCGTAGAGGCCACATACCCTTATTTTATACCTGGCCTCCCACCCTTTGGAACATTCGGAGCCGTTATTCAGCAGAAATCGTTGGCGCCTAACCGTGACGCTCTTTTTGACCTTGGTTTCAGCGGTCCAATAATTGGTTTTGCATTAACAGTTGTAGTTTCAATCATCGGTATTCCTCTGTCAGACATTAAAGTAGTTGAGAAGCTGCCGCCTCTCATAATCCAGCCTCCTCTTCTGCTCGACTTTCTTGCCAACAACCTGTTAAGGCTTCCAACTGATTTGCCGCCAGGTATTGTCTTGATTGAACTGCACCCCCTTGCTTATGCCGGGTACATAGGTATGATTGTAACCATGCTTAATTTAATGCCTGTGGGACAATTAGACGGCGGCCATGTTGCACACGTTCTGCTTGGAGACACCGCTCGCACAGTCGTGTCCATTATTGCAATAATCTCGCTGTTGTTCATCGCTTGGCCTATGGCGCTGATAGCCTATTTTCTGTCGCGTGTTAAGCATCCTGACGCTTTGGATGCTGTTTCAGCAGTTTCTAGAACGAGGAAATTGGCTTCAATAGCTTTGGTTGTTGTTTTCGTTTTGAGTGTGGCGCCTGTTGCTCCATTGTTCTAACAGATGGTGTATATTCCAGACTGTTAGTAATGTTTAAGAAAGAGTCTGAAGCTTGTTACTTTTCCACACATCTCAACGGAGACAAAAATCCTTGGATATTTTCGGCGCTGAACTTGAGGCTTGCGATAATCTAGCTGACATTTTCGAGTTGGTCAAGAAGGCGGTTAAGCAGTTTCTAGGTCAGCACAGAGCTGGACTTATGCTGGGTATGGCTAATCTCGGCATGAGACGAGGTTCGTTTGTTGGCGCGTTTCATCCTGTTGGCTCAAACATCATAGTCATGAATAAGGCGCCTTTTGACATCGCTATGAGCACAACTGACAAGAAAATCTTGAACGCTTACTGCTTCCACTTGTTACTGCACGAGTATTTGCATGCACTTGGCTACATAAACGAGGAAGAAGTAAGAGATCTTGTTCACAAGGTGTGCAGTTTAGCCCTGGGAAAGGACAATCCTGCAACTGTGATGGCTGAGCGTGGGATAGCCTTCTATTTCCCAAGAGTCACGTATTTCTCACAGAGTGTTCCGATTCCACGTGACCTGCAGATAGAGCTTGTAAAGGATTTCGATAAGTCAAGTGCTGGCTACATCAACTAGAGTCTAGGCGAACCTGATCTAGAATGTGTTTGTAGCCTCTTCAATAGCACTGAGAGGAAGCGACAGTACCGTTTCAGGTCTTCTCTTTCATCAGGTTCATGGTTGATTTGTGGTTAAGAAGGTTTTTATGCCTCTGAGCATATTGTATATTATGTCTTGCGATGTAAGAGTAAAGGAGTGGGTGGAGGTTGAAATCGACTCAAGCAAGATTATTGGGTCGAGAGGGCAAAGCTTCAACATCGTGTCGGCGCATCATCGCTTCTTGTAGGCCGTCTTCTCCTTTCTCTCTCTCGATGAGGCGCAGTCACGCTTTGGAGCCAACAAACAATGAAACCCACAAACCCCTCGCAGACGCGAACAGAGCTGGTAAGAAGGCGAGTGGCCAACAGCAGCCATTGCAAATGCAGGCTATGTGCGGAGGAGCCGCATTAGAAGTACTATTCTTCAAGCATCGCTCTGGTGACAGCAGGAAGAATAGATGAGTTCCTTCGCAGCCTCATCATGGCAAACTCAGCTTTACAAAAGAATAAGCTCCAACCTAAAACTGCCTGACTTCGAGGAAATACGACTTCTCAGGTTGAAGGCAGAAATGCTGAGAAACCTCCGGAAGAAACTTCTGGCAGAGAAATACGACTAGGCTCCCAGTTCCTGAAGTGCCTTTGTTTCGTCTTCTTCGTTTAAGAGGCGGCGTAGGGCATCGGCGCGGTACACCCAAACTAGGCGTGGCGGCGTAGCAATGCCTGGGTGCTCCGGAAGACGAACCTCGCTGCGAATCATGGCTTTCATAGTTGACGATATAGTGTCTATTAGGCTGTTCAATGAAACATAGTCGAAGGGTGTGGCTGCGTCAACCAGGGCTAGATATTCGCCCATAGCTTTGTTAGCTCCAGTTTTCACGGCTTCTGTTTTTCCTAGATGCATCATGTGCTTCAGAATACGGACACAAGTATGCGGTGCTTCCTTCTGTAAAGCAGCTATGACTGCCCAAGCAGACTCGTATGTATTGTCAGTGCTGCCATCGTCGATTATTATTATCTCGCTTGAACCCCGATACTTCAAGGCGCAGTTGAAAAGACCTTTAACACAACCCGAGATTTCCTGCTCCTGATTGTACGTTGGAACCAGAAGCGAAATCATAGGAAAGACTCGTTCAACTGTGGCTGGTATGGCTTCTCGATTTCCGATTCTTGCTTTCCTTGTATCACTATGCCATAGGACTGTAAAGAAGGCATTAAGAGCCACTGACAGCACAATTGCCCAAACGGCAAGCCCATCAAAGGCTATGACTTCTGCCGCCATCAAGAACAACGCTACGAGACTCAGCGACGTGAAGAACAAGTGAAATAAGGCCATCACTCTGGGAATATTCATTGCCTGACTCGTCTTCTCCACTAAAAAAGAGTTCAACAGGCTTAAATGGATTCTTTGTGTTTCAGCAATATTGTAACAACAAGAATACCTGAGCAAAAAGAGGAAAAAATGGAGCGTTAGTTGTTGCGTCAGCGCAGAGGCAAAATCGGTTCAACGGCGGCTGAAGGCACTTGAGCATTTGCACCTTTCTTACGTCTTCTCCTGACGTAATAAGTGCCTCCTCCAGTTGCAGCTGCTAGAATCGCGATGGCAGCTAAGATCCACGCTAATGGGAAGGCAGCTGTAGTTATTGCGATTTCTTGAGCCTCGGTTTTGACGCTGTTTCCAGCTTGGTCAATGGCTTCAACGTAGAACTCCACTTTTGGATCGGTTTGACTGCTTATGACAGCGGTCCAGTTGCCGTGATCCAGAGTCATTGCTATGGAGGCATCTGTTGTGCTGTTCGAATAGTGAAGGATAACCTCTTCGATGCCGCTGGCTGCTTGTGGCTCGACAACTGTCGCATTAACTCTAATATCTTCATAGGTGACAGGTTCAATAGGCGACCAAGTTGGAGTACCGACTACAGGTGGATAGGGGTCTGTGACAATGTATGAGTGTGTTTGAGAAACAGCTATGTTGTCTGCGTTGTCTGAGGCGCTGACTCTATAGTCTACTGCGGTGTTGAATGAAGAAGCCAAGATAATTGCTTGGTACAATCCTTGGCTTAAAGTCATCTTGATATGCTGCTGAACCGTGTTGGTTGAATAACTTAGTACAACGTCTTTGACGCCGCTCTCAAAGTCTACAACGTTTGCTGACACAGTCACAGTCTGGTTGTAAGCAGGCGCGTCCTCAGGCAACCTCAGAACGCTCACTATTCTGGGCGGCTTCTTCTCAAGAACAATTGTTAACGAGATGCTTGCACTGTGCTGCGCTGTGCCACTTGTTGCCGTGATGGTTATTTCATGCTCATCTGGCAACGTGTTCTTGGCAACTTCAATTCTCAGTTCTGAGGCTTCGAAGTCGTCTGCTGAAAGAGTAACCTGAGAAGGATCCAGGTTTAGGGTGACGCCTTCAATTGATTCTGGCGCTAATGTCAATGCGACTGTTCCGGTGAAACCTCTTAGAGAAGTCACGATTATGGTTGATGTAGCTGTGTCTCCCTGCTCAATTGTTAATGATGCGGGTACAGTGTTGATGCTGAAGTCTGGTGTCGGTGGAACTGGAGGCTTCGTAACAGTTAGTGTAATGTTGACACTGTGTTTGAGGGCGCCGCTTTCTCCAGTCACAGTCAGTTGGTGAGTACCAAGTGTGGCGTCGGCTGCAACATTGACGGTTAGGACTGAGATGGCATATGTATCTGCCTTAGGGAAAACCCGAATCGGATTCAACCCTGCATCTACTCCCGTTATCGGAGCTGATGTTACACTCAAGTTGACTTGTTTGTCAAAGCCGTTGACAGAGGTCACAGCTATGATTGAAGTGTTGGAGCGTCCCTGCTGGATTGCTAACGCTGTTGGAGATGCTGTTATTGTGAAGTCTTTTGCAGGTGGCGGAGTCGTTGCCTCTATAATTTTCAACGGAATTATAAGGCTGTGTTCTATTGAGCCGCTTTTTCCTGTCACGTTTACTTCATATTCGCCGGGCAGCGCATTTGTTGCAGCTTCAACTTTCAGTGTTGAGGTTTTTGCTCCATTTGATGGTGGTGTTACCGCTGCTGGGTCAAGCGTTAATGTGACGTCGGAAGCGGTTGTAGTAGCGGTCAGAGCTACTTCTTTATTGAAGTTGTTTATCGACGTGACCGTTATCGCCGTCGTGTTATCAATGCCTTGCACAACATCCAATCTGTACACAAGCGTGCTCAGTTCGAAGTCTGGTTTTTGGGGTGAAGGCGGCGTTATACCCTTTATCAAGTCGATGATTGTGTCAACTAGTCTGATCAGGTCTCCTGGTTCTTCAACCCACGCCCTGATGGATTTCTTAACGTCGTTCTCAAGCTTGTTTAAGGCGCCGTTGAAGGATCCGGCTTCGATTTGGTGTATGACAGCGTTAATCTTGTTCTGTAAGGTTGGTTTTTCGCCTTCAAGTTCGTCGTGGAGTTCTTTTAGCTTGTCTATTATCGCGCCTGTGTTTTGTCCTGTGACGGGCAAGACGGCTACAACTGAAAGCGTTAAAGCCAGAATTAATGCGGGTACAATTAGGTTTAGAGCTTGTCTTCTCATCTTTCATCTTCTCTCTTTTTTTGGGCTGGTTGATTCTATGTTCAACTTATATTTGGTTTTTGACCTCGAAATAAATGGATAGGGTTGTAAGCTCTAGAAGTAAACCTTACCGTGAGTCATTATATTCTGAACAACGTAACATCCAAAGGTGACGGTCTGGTGGTTTAGGGTTTCTGACGCCACGCTCTGAGCGTTTCATACCACAGTATTCCAGTGCTCAATAAACCCAGAACTAGGGCAAAGACGCTGTAGAAGTTGACTTCACGTAACTGTGTTAAGTAAAAAAGAAGCAAGGTTGTGAGTAAAGCGGCGTAGAATGCATAGCGAGGCAGCATGAATGTGCCTATTTTGGTGAACTGTCTCAGGACGCCGACTCGAACTTCTCTTCTCAAGTGATATTCACCGTTTGTTTTTTCAACAAGTCCTAGTTCCTCAAGTTTTGTCAGATGGTATGAGGCTAGGGCTGGGCTGGAGAATTTCAGGGTTCGTTGAACCTCTCTAACACCTATGCTTCCGCTTTGAGATTTGAGAAGCGTCCAGTAGACTCTGAGTGTGTTGCCTTTGAGTTCGCTTTCGATCTTGTCGTCTTCCATGATTGCTCAACTGTGTAAAGCTCAATATTATTTGAGGGTTCGAGATAAAAAGAAAATGGAGGTTTTTTGGGAGGGGCGAATTTCTCCTTTTAACTTGTGGTCCTATTTTCCGACGCCGACCATATTGACTGGAGTTTTGCGTTTCCATTTTGCCGCATAGAGTACAAAGGCAGCTATTGAAACTATGGCGATCAATGCGATCATTAGTGGCGGTGAGTATAATGGTGGAATGTATGCGCCCACGACTATTGGTCTCACTTCGCTGCCTGTTGGAGCGGTAACTGTGTATTTTGGAGTTGTATCAACGCTAGCTTCATCGACTCCTATGCTTGGGTCGTGCTCCAGAGTGCCGTTGCCGAAGTATGGGTAGCCTAGGAACAGTCGCATGTGAGCGCCAGCTGCAA
>CAYLSJ010000058.1:0-7306 GCA_964386655.1 uncultured Candidatus Bathyarchaeia archaeon
TGTAACTTTCGCTGTCAATTCTGCGACAACTGGATGATAAGCCAAGAAAAGATAGGGGGCAATGACCTTCCACCCGAAGAGGTCGTGAGGGCGACTAGGGACAATGGCTGTCAGGGTATTAGCTACACGTACACTGAGCCGACGATTTTCATGGAATACGCGTATGACACGGCTAAGCTTGCTCATCAAGTTCGATTCTTTAACACCTTCGTCACAAATGGCTACATGACTAGAGAGGCTGTACATACAATAGCGCCCTACTTAGACGCGGCTACGGTTGACTTCAAAGGAGGAGGAGACCCAGAATTCTACAAGAAGTTCTCAGCTGTGCCGTCAGTTGAGCCTATCTATGCGTCTCTGCTCGAGATGAAACGGCACGACATTCACGTGGAAATCACGAATCTGGTTGTTCCTAAAGTGGGCGATTCTTTGGAGCGCATTCGAGAACTTGCAACATGGATAAAAGACAAGATGGGCAAAGACACGGTCTTTCATCTGCTTCGTTTCCATCCGGAATACAAGATGACAGATGTGGTCTCCACACCGATTCAAACACTTGAGAAAGCATGCAACACTGCAAGAGAGGTTGGGCTCAACTATGTTTATATGGGCAACGTGCCAGGACATCCGTACGAGAACACTTACTGCCCAAAATGCCATGAGTTATTGGTCAAAAGATACAGTTTTGAGATAGTTAAGTGGAGTCTATCCAAAGACATGCGTTGCCCAGCATGCGGTCAAGCCATAGCTATTAGAGGGCAGTTTGAGCCAGCTGGCGCTTCTCATCCCTATTCGGTAATTTAGCGTTGCCACCTGAACAGTTTCGCTGCTTCTTCAGGCTTGGTGATGGATTTGTTTTCTAGAAGTCTTGCGATAACCTTGACTTTTGCCTCAGTCTCGGTTGTCTTTGCTGCTCTTTCCAGCAGTTCTTTGGGTATCCAGCGTTCTATCAGATTCCACCTGTAAGTCATTTGAGGCGATTTCTCTCGGTCGACGATTGCTACTGCAAGGTTTAGCTGCAACTGGTCAAGCGCTTGTGTGAACATGCTTTTCCGTTCTTTTCCTGTAAGCTGCAGCTGTTTTCTGAGGTTGGTTGTAGTAGTTGATCCTTGGCGCTTCAGGAAGTCCAGTATTTCTTTTGCTGTTTCGCTTAGCTTCTTTTTCATATGATGAAGCTTAAAGATGTATGGAAACATCTCTAACGAAACCAGTGTTACCTGTTTTGCGACGAGTTTTCCGTAGTGAAGCTTCTTCTGCTGGGCTAAGCTGTCTGACCAGTTCCATGTCTTCTCAAGTCTTTTCTCTCTACCCTCTTCAACAATTGAGTCATAAAGACTCGGAAAACTAGTCCCTTTAATCGGAAACAGTGAGACCAAGCCGCACTTCTCTACAAAGGCAAGTGCTTCTTTTTCTGTACGGATCATGGCTTCATCCATGACACGATTCGTCCTGCTGGGCTGGTCTTTGCCACAACGATTATCTGTAATTAGTGATATATTCCTTCATTAGAGTAGGCTGAGTAAAGCCATGTTTGAAAGAATTCTCGTAGCGGTTGATGGTTCTGAAAACTCGAGAAGGGCTCTAAATCACGCTGTTGAGCTGGCTGAGAAGTTTGAGGCAAGGATCACGTTGATCCATGTTTATTCGCCGATCTTGCCCTTACTTCCCGCTTCAAACGCGCTTTCGTCTCCAACAGTGACTACTGCTTCTGCGGTTGTGGCTGCGAAGATAGCTGAAGACGCTAGGAAACTGGGGAACAAGATTCTTGAAGATGCTGAGACCATCGTTAAAGCACGTGGAATCTCAGTTGAAAAAGTGTTGAAGGAAGGAGATGCTGTCAAGGAGATTGTGGCTGAAGCCGAGAGAGGTGGATTCGGTCTCGTTGTTGTGGGTCATAGAGGCATGAGTAAGCTGGGTGAATTGTTGCTTGGATCAGTGAGCGAGGGAGTCGGGCATAAGGCACCTTGCCCTGTTATGATTGTGAAGTAATGAAATTCAATGACAACCAATAAACTTAAATAGACATAAATGATAGCTAATATTGACCAACGATGATAATCACACTTGCCATAAGGGCAGACGACTTCAAACTAACTCAAATGCTGGACAAGTTCGCAAACCAGTACAAGGTCAGCTATACTCTGACAAGGCAGAATGAGCACTTCATTCTTAGAGTCAAGACCAGCGATTTGGGCGAGCTGGTTAGACGGCTGAGTCACATCAAAGGCGCTACGTACAAGATACAAGAGATGTATGAGACTCACAGGTTCTCTGACATGATTAACGTCAACTTGACGAGGACCAACATTGATGCATTGGTGGGCAGAACAACGGTGGCACACACTGACATAGATCCGATAGAAGGCGGCTTGATTAAAGTTGTTGGCGAACTCTGGTTCTGCCGACCTAAACAAGACCGAGTAATTAAAAAGGGTTCAACTATACATATCGTTGGTGTTGAAGGGGTTAGTTTGATCGTGGAAGAGGTGAAGTAGAAAATGTATGAGGAAATAATCCTTGCATTGGCAATAATAGTCCTCGTAGTAATCGTTCTCATCAGCATGGGCATAAAACGTGTGAACCAATACGAACGAGGCATAGTTGAACGATGGAATGCCTACGAGAAAACGGTTGAACCAGGTCTAAGGTACATTGTTCCGTTTGCTCAAAGAATCTTTCGGGTTAACATGCGAGAGCAGGTGATTGATGTTCCGCCTCAGGAAATTATCACCGAGGACAACGTGGTCGTGACGATTGACGCTGTGGTTTATTATCAAATCACTGATCCTGTGAAAGCTTTGTATGAGATTGAGGACTTTGAGCTTGCTATTGTCAAATTGGCGCAGACCACGCTTCGTAACATAGTTGGTGAAATGTCCCTCGACACATGTTTGACGTCACGGGAGAAGATTAACATTGAACTTCGAAAAGTATTGGATGAGGCGACTGACAAATGGGGCACCAAAGTAAACCGCATTGAAGTGCAGCGCATTGATCCGCCAGCCGACATTCAAACAGCAATGCACAAGCAGAAGACCGCCGAGCAGGAACGGAGACAGATACGGTTGCTGGCAACTGGACGGAAAGAAGGGGCGATGCAAGACCGTGAGGCAACCATACTTAGGGCGCAGGGAGATGCCAAAGCTATTGAGCTCGTTGCCGGCGCTCAGGCGGAAGCCGTCAAAGTGGTCTCTCAAGCCGCAAACCAGTACTTCCTTGAAAACGCACAGTTGAACAAGAAGCTAGACGTTATCAGGGATACATTTGCACAGCAAACCAAGATAATTGTGCCGTCCACAGCTGACATACTAACAGTGCTAGGACTTGAAGGCGGCCCAGCGGTGTTGCCTATCAAACGTGGCGGCAGCAGCCAAGGCGGCGGATCTGAGGGAACGAGCAAGTGATAGTAATCTTACTCTGGTTGTTGTTCATCGGTATCCTCGTCTCATTCGCCTTGGTGTTTATTGCATCGATGATAGGGTCGCCTAAAACAATGATTCTGCAGAAAGATACGGATTTGCGTTTGACGTACAAGCGATACATGCAGATCTACCCGAGCGCTAGGATCACCTACGATGAATACAAGAGGATGCAGGTGCAGAGAGCCTACAAAAAAGCTGTGAGCTCAATGAAAATCAAACGCATGGTAAGATAACGTAAAACTTGGCACGTAATCGGTTAAATGAAACATGATGCACAGCTATTCTTGAGAGATAAAAAATCCATGTTTAATGCTTGGAGACCCGACGCCTTAACTGTGCTGAACGATGAAAAGGCAAGGCAAAGCATGTCCCGTTACTTCAACGTCATGCAGGATGAGAAGCCAGCTAAATTCATGATAGCCCAGAAACTCGCAGCGGATTTCAATCCTGAGAATTCGCTTGAGCAGCTTTGGGCTCAGCACGACAAGCTTACTGAAGGATACTACAGTTTGGAGAAGCAGATTGACTCTGGACACAGAAGTCTAAGCGATTTAGGTACGCCAGGAAAATCCTACTTAGACTTGAAAGCCGAGATTGCAAGGCGCATCATGGAAAAGTGCCATCTCTGCACGCGTAGATGCGGCTTCAACCGCTTGGCAGGCGAGTTAGGACTCTGGTGCAAAAGCGGCACACAGATTACAGTTTCAACAATGTTTGAACACATGGGCGAAGAACCCGAGCTTGTGCCTTCTGGAACCATCTTCACCTTGGGCTGCACAATGCGATGCAAGCACTGCCAAAACTGGTCGATTTCACAATGGCAGGAGCAAGGCGAAATCTATACGCCTAAGCGGCTGGCTCACAGCGTTGAAAGCTTGAGGCAGAGAGGTTGCAGAAACGTCAATTTAGTAGGCGGCGAGCCCACACCTTGGCTTGAGCAGTGGCTGGAAACCTTCAAGAACGTTCAGGTCAATGTGCCTGTGGTTTGGAACTCCAATTCCTACTACAGCCCAGAGACAGCTAGGCTGCTGGCTGGTTTTGCTGACATTTACCTTCTCGACTTCAAGTATGGCAACAATGAATGTGCCACACGTATTTCTGAAGCCCCCGAATATTGGGAAGCCTGCACCCGCAACCATCTCTACGCGAAGAAATACGGAGAATTGCTGATACGCGTGTTGATCTTACCTAAGCATCTTGACTGCTGCACCAAGAACATTCTGAACTGGATTGCACAGAACCTAGGCGCTTGGGTGCGCACCAACGTTATGTTCCAGTACAGACCCGAATGGAAAGCTTACGAGATGCCTGAACTCAGGCGTAGGCTTACGCGAGATGAGATGGAACGAGCTGTGCAACTAGCCAAAGAAGCTGGACTAACAAACTTCATAACATAAAATTGAATGTGCGTGATTCCTTGACAAGAAAAGCCACATGCCTTGACATGCTGATCCTCACACTTGTAGCGCTGCTTGCCTTTCAAATAATGACATCGCTAGCCATTCCGAGAGACACACTTCGAACAATTGATGCTAGAAGCATCGAGTGCCTTTCCTTGATCAGCCTTCAGCCCCCCAAGATCGACAGGGAGCCACCAGAACTATTCATTGAGTCTCCAAGCCCTGGGGAAGTAGTCAAGTCGTCGAATGTTGCAGTTGTCTGGAGAGGCGTCGATGATATTTCCGGCATTAGTCGTTATGAGGTTGCGTTGGATTATGGTCTTTGGATTAACACTGGATTAAACAATACTCACTTTTTCTATGATCTAAGGGACGGAGGGCATACGATAAGTATCAGAGCCTTTGACAATGTTGGCAATATGGCACAGACCTCGTTCGACTTTACAGTGGCTACGGGCAGTTTTCAGCTGCCAGATTATGCATATGGAGCTGTCTTTGTAGGGGTAATTATCATCGCTGCTGGCATCACGCTTTTCGTTGTGGGGCAGAGAGGGCTACCTAGAAGAAGAGTCACTAGCCGTAGGCTAGTGCGTTAGGCTTCTACATCTTTGAGAAGTTGTCGAGGATAGCTACGTAGGATTTTTCAAGCGTTCTCAAACCGCCTGTTGGACCGCCTTCTTCGACAACGATGTATTCGTTTGGCGAGTGGGCTCTGGCTCCATGCCCAATGCCGCCGACGACGAAGGGCAGATTGAGCGGTTCTCGATTGAACATGCAGAAAGGCGCGCTGCCAGCCATGTGAGGCCATATTTCAGGTTCAAACCCTAACTCCTTGTAGGTTTTGACGACTGCTTGAGCTGCTGGTTCTTTTATGCTTGTCTTAGCCCAACTGTAGCCTTCTTCTAGCTCAACGATTTTGATTTCTTTGAAGCCATGTTTGTCCAAATGCTTTCTTATTTTTGGCAGAACTTCCTGAACTGTCATGTTGGGCACTAGGCGAACGTCGACTTTAGCTGTTATCTTGTATGGTAGCACGGTTTTTGTTCCCGGTCCAATGTAGCCGCTCCATATTCCATCGATGTTCAATGTCGGCGAGTACAGATGTTTGAGTAAGGCTTGCCTGCCGTGAACGTCGTCGATGAACTTGTCAACTTTTATCATCTCTTTGAGAGCGGCTTCGTCCACGGTTTTCTCAAGTTTCGTCAGCAGCTTTGAATCCTCCTTGCTTGGAGGCAAGGCGTTATCGTAGAAGCCTTCAATGAGAACCTTGTTTCCATCCTTAGAAGTCATGGTGCTCAAAGCCTGAATCATGCGCCAAGCTGGGCTGTCAACAATTGCCTTCAAACTACCGTGAATGTCAAATTGTGTGGGTCCATGACCCCAGCTTTCTCCATCCAGCTCAAGTTCGAAGTATACTATTCCCTTGACTCCTAATTCCATCATCACTTTTCCTTTCTGATCCTGATCTGCTGATGGGAAGAACACAGCGTCTGCCTTCTTCAAGTGGCTAGTGTATTTCTTGATGAACTCAGGAAGGTGTCTGCTGCCTAGTTCCTCCTCGCCCTCAGCTACAAACATCAAGTTGACAGGTATTTCTTCGCCGGCAGCCTTGATAGATTCACATGCGTTTAGAAACGCGCGTAATGCACCTTTGGTGTTGATTGCTCCTCTGGCTACGAGGCATTTCCCAAAGGGTTTCATGTCTACAAGTCTGCCTTCAAGCGGAGGCACAGTCCATCCTGGGTCGTCAACTGGCTGCGTGTCATACATGAAGTAGACGATTATGGTTTTGTGAGCTCCAGCATCGTAGGTGCCAAACACAACAGGATGCCCAGATGTTTCCACAAGCTTAGCATCCTTACATCCCAAATCTGACAGGTATCGTTTGACAAGCACAGCGCATTCGCGGACTCCTCTATTCTCAGCTGATATTGAAGGCTGTCGCACAAGCTCTTGTAGCTTGTTCAGATGCATGCTGTAGTGCTTGTCAATGTAATTGAAAACCTTCTTTCGGTTCAAGCCGTTCCACCTAAGGTGCTATGAATCTCTCAGTGTTCTTAAGTCTCTTGCGATACCTTTAAAGATGCATAAGCAATGCAGCAAGCTGGAGAACTGTGGTCAAACCAATAATCACGCCCTCTTACAATGGGCTTCTGCATCTCAAAGAAACATCGGCATAAAGCAGTTTCGAATTCACCAAAAGCTATTTCTTATAGGATTCACTCGTTTATCCATCCCCCCTAGAGAAGGCGAAGAAACCAAAATGCGCTTCTGTCCAGAATGCGGAGGCGAAATGCTCTACTCATCCGCCACAAAACGTTACGCCTGCAAAAGCTGCGGCTTATCAGTGACCCATCAAGAACTCCTAGAAATGCGAGATCAAATGCGACCGCCAACAGAGACTGAAGAGGAACAGCGCCAGAGACAACGTAAAGAATACTTGAAATGGTGGCTCAGCGACAAGAAAAAATAGCCGCTTAGAGC
>CAYLSJ010000059.1:0-7280 GCA_964386655.1 uncultured Candidatus Bathyarchaeia archaeon
GACGACTTGCCCTACGTCTCACCAAACTATGACAAGTACTTCTTCGAAGTTGAGATGGGCAAAGAGACAAAAATGCTTCACGAGTTAAAAAGAGGTGAATGGGGCAAACTCATCATCTCCTCATGCATGTTTCCAAGATACGACATAGGCGACATGATAGAATCATTGGGCAGAAACTACTTTCGCATTTTCGGACGAAGAACCTTCCTAACACTACTGGAACACAGATTGTATCGGCTGTTTTGGGGCTGGCTAATCTAGGTCGGCGGGTGTCTTCTCGAAGCTATCATTGTTCCATATATAGCTGCCAGAATGACTACTATGCCGATTATAACAAAGAAGTAAGCCCAAAGCATTGGTTGATTGATGCCGGGCTGAAGAGACAGAAAGAACAGAACACCAATCGCTACAAGCGCTATACCGCCAACGATTGGACCTATCGGTCCGAATGTTTGCTTCTCATGCTTCTCGCCTTTCTCTGTCTTTTCTCTTTTTTCCCCCTTTTCTTCCTTCTCACGTTTTTCTGCCTTCTCCTCACGCCTCGGTGGGGGAGCCGGAGCAGGCGCAGCTGGAGCAGGCGCTACTGCAGGAGCTGGAGGAGCCTTCAGGGATGTGCCGCAGCTTGGGCAGTAGCTCATAGCTTCAGTGACTCTTGCGCCGCATTTGGGACAGTTTGGCATGTTTTCTTAACCCTTCTGATTTCTTTGTCTTTCTATGTGAATGCGATAGTATTTAAAATGTATACATGAGTCACTGTGGGCTATACAGCATTGCACTCCCCCGCGATGCGTTTGAATTCTGCGCTGTGAAGCCTAGATCTTAGTCATAACCGCAAAGTCTTCCATAGTGATAAACACGCAAGACCGTAGTGTTCAACTTCGTCCTTCCTAATCCATGGGCTTCTGCACCTTTCGCATAGAAACTTGAAGTCTTGAAGAATATTCTTGACAAAACAGCACAGTCAGAAAAACTTATATGTGAACTGTGTTTTCTACTGTTCGAAAGTTTAGGAGGACTAAATTAGAAATTGTCATCTGAACTAGCTGGCACCCCCGTTCTCATACTAAGGGAAGGTGCATCTCGTTCAAGAGGCAGAGAAGCTCAACACGCCAACATTATGGCAGCCAAAATAGTGGCTGAATCAGTAAAAAGCGCTCTAGGACCAAAAGGCATGGACAAAATGCTCGTAGACAGCTTCGGCGACGTTACAATAACCAGCGATGGAAGAACCATTCTAAGCGAAATGGACATCCAACACCCAGCGGCGAAAATGATGGTTGAAGTCTCCAAAACGCAAGACGACGAGGTTGGAGACGGCACGACAAGCGCAGTAATCATCGCAGGCGAACTGCTAAGCAAAGCTGAAGACCTCATCGACAAAAACGTCCATCCCACAGTCATCATAGACGGCTACCGAAAGGCAGCTGAAAAAGCCCTAGAAATCCTCGAGAAAATCGCAATACAAGTCAAGTCCAACGATCGACAGTGGCTGAAGAGAGTAGCGGTAACATCCATGGCAAGCAAGCTTGTCGCTGACCATAAAGAACAACTAGCAGATATCGCTTCACAAGCAGTTCTGCATGTAGCTGAAAAAGCAGACAAGGAATACAAAGTTGACATAGACGACATCATGGTAGAAAAGAAACCAGGAGAATCATTGACTGAAACCAAACTCATCAACGGCATAGTCATAGACAAAGAAGTAGTACATCCAGGCATGCCGAAACGCATCGAGAAAGCAAAAATCGCGCTCTTGGATACGCCGTTAGAAATCGAGAAGACTGAGTTCGACGCAAAGATCAACATAGAGAGTCCAGAGCAAATGGAAGCTTTCCTTCAACAAGAAGAAGCCATGCTGAAGGACATGGTTGAAAAAGTCGCAAAGACAGGCGCTAACGTGATCATCGCTCAAAAAGGCATAGACGACCTTGCTCAGCATTTCCTAGCTAGAAAGCAGATTCTCACTGCCAGACGAGTCAAGAAATCCGACATGGAAAAACTCGCCAAAGCAACAGGTGGAAAGATAATCACTAACCTAGACGATGTATCAGAGAAAGACTTAGGCTATGCCGAGTTGACGGAAGAACGTAAGATCGGTGACGACAAAATGACTTTCGTTGAAGGGTGCAAGAATCCGAAGTCCGTTGCCATTCTCATAAGAGGTGGAACTGAAAGAATCGTAGCCGAAGCTGAGAGATCGATTCACGATGCTCTATGTGTCGGCAGAGATGTTGTCCGAGAGCCAAAGATAGTGGCTGGAGGAGGCGCACCCGAGCTAGAAGTTGCACGAGCCCTGCGTGAGTATGCACAGACTCTGCCAGGAAGAGAACAGCTCGCGGTGGCTTCATACGCTGAGGCATTAGAGTCGATACCGTTGACGCTCTCAGAAAACGCTGGACTGGACCCAATAGACATGATATCTGAACTGCGAGCCCGCCACGAGAAAGACGAACTCTGGGCTGGAGTCGATGTGTTAGAAGGCAAACCGCGAAACATGGAAAAAGTAGGCGTCTTTGAACCCTTAGCAGTCAAGAAGCAAATAGTCAAGTCAGCAACAGAAGCGGCCACCATGATACTGAAAATCGACGACGTAATAGCCTCAGGAAAGATGAAGGGACCACCAATGCCGCCCAAAGGACCTCCAGGCGGCATGGGCATGGGCGCTGAAGGTGCTGGAGAGTTCTAGCATAACCCTCGACGAAAAGAAAATCTGGGTTGGCCCGCCGAAGTTAACACGCTTTGAGAGAGCTCGCATAGTGGGAGCCAGAGCCCTCCAAATAGCTATGGGTGCTCCCATCTTGGTCGAGCCCTCACAAAACCTATCCAACCCAATCGACATAGCCTTAAGAGAGTTGGAGATAGGCATCCTTCCGATGACTATTCGTCGAACGCTGCCAGATGGAACACATCAAGATATTCCGTTAAAATGGTTGCTGCAAGCATAAACTTGGCTTACTTCCAATCTTCTAGAAGGAATCATTTGCAGGCTGATAACGAACTGAAAACTTGGGCTGTCGCAGCAGTCGTTGTGATACTGACAGCAACTTCCGTATTCTTTTCTCAACGCTTTGTTGGACGTTTCTTTGATATCGCCTTTGAAATTTGCATTTTCTACATTCCAGCATTTGCGTCTCTGATGCTTTACTTATACTTCAGAAAAAAACGCTGACTTCTGGCTATTGCAGCCGCTCTTTAGCTTCCTCCAAAGTCTTATCAATCCTTTTCCAATGAGCACCACGCCAATAGATTTGCCCACAGCTCTGACACTGCCAAAATTCGTCATAGTTCGAAGAAGTCGTAGTACGGATTTTGTTTGCGATGCTAGACTTAGGGACAACCTTGATTTTGCCGTTGCACTTGGGACAGCGAGAGACCCTCATGTTCACTTCAAGTTTGAACCTGAATCTCTTTGCCAAGCTGGCCAAGTTAGCGGTCTGATTCGGGCTTTCTATGAGAAATGCTTCAGCGCCTTTTGCTATCGCTTGTTTGTAGAGCTCAAGATCGCGTGTTAGAAGAACGCGGCTTTCTTTCTTGGCTTTCTGGATGAGTTCTTTGTCATCCATAGAGCCCGTGTATTCAACATCATGCCCAAACATACGGAGCCAGCGGGTCAGCTTGCCTAACATGCCATCAGTGACGTACTTCAATCAGTTTTCACACAGAATCCTTAACACGGGAAGGTTAATAGTCGTTACTGTCCTTTTCCCAGCCTAGATAGCAATGTAACACTTCTCATCAGTGTTGTAGAGACCCGAGTCGCCGAAGTTTTCTTAAGAAACGACTATAAAGAAAAAGCTATCAGAATATTTTCTTCCACATTTGCTCTTTCTCCTCTGAGGATATTTCCTTAAATCTCTTTGTCTTGGTGTCAATTACCGCTAACAGAACGCTTTCTGGCTTTCTTGGTTCTCTTAGGGCAGCTTTGGCTGCCAATGCCACGACATCATCTAATTTGAGTTTTGGTTTGTACCCGTCTTTCAGGATTTGCTTTGTTTCATCGCTTCCAGTTCCAACATGGCATGCCTTGTATTCTTGGGCTAATCCTGCGCTGTTCAACAAGAACAGTCTTGGTCTGCTTTCTGAATCCAGACCCCCTATGATCAATGCAGTTGCGAACGGGCGCACATCTTTTCTTTGAGCATACGGTTGCATCAATAGAGCAAGTCTTCTTGCTAGGACTTCCACGTTCGTCTTGTCTTTACCTTCAAGAGCTTCTACCATTCTTCGAGCTTCTTCTACAATGAAGAATCCATCTGCGAGGATGCCGCAATAAACCATGCCAATATTTTCTCCTATCTTGAAAGCTTGGACAAAGGGATTCGGAAACACTGTAAAAGGGTCACTCGCCGAGGCCAAACTGGGCAGCTCCTTTGCCAATGCGATACCATCGTCGCAACACACCCCAACAATTGTTCCGCCTCTCTCCATCGATTCCATAGCATATTCAAGCTGAAAGATGCGGCCATCTGGCGAGAACGCTGTTTCAAGGTCGTAACCCTTAGGTAGTTGTGTTGGAATTGTTGAAAGAAAATGTGTGATCGCCGTTCTCGCTAACTCTGCCTTGTTTCCCGCGAATCCTGCTTTTATCAATGCATCGAGCGCTCTGTCCAAATCTTCAGGAATTATCACCCTAACCTCTGGCATACATCAAACCTCCATTTAAATGGACACAACGGTTATCAGAGAGCTACCTGATAAGCTTTTTTGGTAAGAAGCCCAATCAGCGGGAAAAAGATTGGCACATATAATTGAAGCACTAGAAAATCTTTACAGAGTCAGGTTAGACGAGAGAGGCAGAATCTATGTTCCGAAGGTTATCAGGGAGAGGCTTCAAATCAAATTGGGCGAGAGAATCTATATCAGAATTGAAAACGACCACTTCGCCGCATATACTAGAAACACCATCAGAAAAAGGCTAATGCAAGAATAATCCAAGGCGTTTTGCTTTCTCAGTCTACTCGTGATCGGACAATTCTGCCCGTTCCGAGTCTTGCCACAATCTCGCCCTCATCCATTACAGGCTGCCCATTCACAAACGTCTTGACAGCCACACCTTTAACCTTCAAACCATCAAAGGGTGAGAACTTGGCTTTTGAATAGAACTTTGACGCATCTATCTTGCTTTCCCTCTTCAGATCGACAACTGTGATATCGGCAAATGAACCTTCTTCTAAACTTCCTCGACTTTCGATGTGATATACTTCGGCAGGGTTTTCGCAGGTTAGATGAACCAGCTGCTTTATGGTCAGGCGTCCGCAGCCTACTTGTGTAAGCAGGAGAGGAAGCATTGTCTCCAAACCCACCATGCCTAGTCCTACATCCCAGACTGAATCTACGTTTTTCTCTTCAAAAGTGTGTGGGGCGTGATCTGAAGCAATTGCGTCAACTCTCCCCCTCTTTAATTGCCTCCACAGGTAGGCGGTATCACGCTTCTCTCTCAAAGGCGGGACTCCCAAGGCAAGTTTTCCATACTTCTTCAGATGCGCAGACGTTAAGAGAAGGTGATGCGGCGTAACCTCGCAAGTCACGTTGCACCCAACTTTTTTAGCTTTCAAAATTGATCTCAGCCCTAGCTCTGAGCTAACGTGACACACATGTACATGGGCGCCAGATCTTCGGGATAATTCGATGACCCTCTCAACGGCTCTTTGCTCTGCCCCAGGGCAGTGGGCGTTAAGAAGCGCCTTGATATCATTCTGCCGTCGATTCACAAATTCTGCTTGAGCGTGTTCAATAATTGATCTGTCCTCAGCATGCACTGCAACTGGCACATCAGTCCGGCAGGCTGCCTTAAAGGCGCTCAGCAACTCATCGTTATCATCTACGTCAACTCCGCCAATTCGCTGATGAAGATACAGTTTGAAGCCTACAGCGCCCGCGTGCACAATTTGAGGAATCTCGTTTAGCTTCATCGGGAACGCCGAGCTGAAGGCTACATTGGCAAGTATGCGCGGTTTTGCAGTTTGCATCCTTTCTTTCAAAGTTTTGATACTCATTGTCACAGGTTGATTGTTTGGCATGTCGACGATTGTTGTGACTCCGCCTGCGACTGCCGCGCTGGTACCGCTGGTGAAATCCTCTTTGTAAGCCATCTGTTGGTCTCTAAGATGTACATGAATGTCTATGAGGCCTGGCAAAGCGAGGTTTCCCTGCAAGTCAATTCGTGCGCTTGCTCTAGGCAAGTTTACTTCCTTGGCGATCTTGATTATCCTACCGTTGTCTATGGCTATTCCTGCTTCGATAAAGCCTACAGCCGTGTAAACCTTAGCATTGTACAAAACCATGTCAACTAGCAAGCAGTCTGCTCCCTTGCCAAATCATTCTCCATTCAAAAGGTGAGCAGCTTTCCACTTAAGTCTACTGTATCAGCGAGTGAAAACAGAAAAAGAAAGGTGAGGAAGAGCCTACTTGTAGGGTATGAATTCTTTTCCGAGCAGTTCTCTGCCTATAACGATGCGTTGAATGTTCAGAGCTCCTTCTGCGCCGATTACATAGGACATCAGTCCTCGCCACGCCATGTCTAGTGGGCATTCTTGTGAGTAGCCGTAGGCGCCCATCCAGACCATTGCGTGTTCTGCGGCGTGCATTGCGAACGGTGGAATTTTCAATTTGCATGCTGAGATGTATTTGACTACTTCAAGCGGCGACATTTTGCCTTTATATCGTTCGTTGGTCATCCATGCTGTACGGTAGAGTAGTGCTCGGCTGGCTTCGAGTTCTGTCCAGTCGTCTGCGAGTTCGAATTGTATGCCTTCGAATTTGCCGATTGGTTGTCCGAATGCCTTCCGTTGTTTAATGTAGTCCATGCCGATTTCTAGGCATCTTTGGGTCACGCCGAGGCATACTGCGCCTATTAGCAATCGTGCGAGGTCGAATCCTTCCATGGTTGGGTAGAACCCTTCGCCTTCCTTGCTGAGTCTGTAGCTGTCAGGTATCTGGACATTCTTCATGCTAAAACCACCTGTCGAGATACCCATTCTGCCCACGTCATCAAATCGTTTAGTAACTTCTACGCCGGGCGCTTTGATCGGCAGGTAGAAGCCGGTCAGTCCTTTGTGTGGTGCCCCTGGCGGTGCTGGTGATGTTCGCGCGGTTATCCAGTAGCCTCCGCCAAGTTTCTGCACTTCTTCCGTGCCGCTGATGTACATTTTCTCTCCATTGATTATCCAGCTGTCGCCCTCCTTTTTGGCTACAGATTTGAAGCTTGCTACGTCTGAGCCTCCACCGGACTCGGTTGTGGCTATGCCTATGAAAGCGTCGCCTTTGATCGCGGGTCTGAT
>CAYLSJ010000060.1:0-7124 GCA_964386655.1 uncultured Candidatus Bathyarchaeia archaeon
CATGAGGTATCGTAGATTTGATGGGAGTTATTGATGAAGTTGTTATGAAAGAAAACATTGTCAGATGAATTGTAGTAGAAGTAGACACCATAGTTGTTATTTGCGATATTGTTTTTTGATATGCTGTTGTTAACTGATTGGAACAGATAGATACCATGCCCGTTATTTTCTATGTTGTTTTCTGATACGGTGTTGTTGAAGGAAGATTGGAGAG
The DNA here is from genome assembly GCA_964386655.1 of uncultured Candidatus Bathyarchaeia archaeon. GTDB lineage: Archaea > Thermoproteota > Bathyarchaeia > Bathyarchaeales > Bathyarchaeaceae > DATETJ01. The sequence goes on from CAYLSJ010000060.1 coordinate 215, forward strand.
AGATGCCATCCACGTTGTTTGTTATGCTGTTTCTGAAGACACTGTTGCCAGACGAGCCGATAATGACGACCCCCCCATACAGCTCGTTGCTTTCTATGTTATTTTCTGATATACTGTTGTTAGACCCACCGACAGTATACATGCCCATCCATTCGTTGTCTTTTATGTTATTTCCCGAAATGCTGTTGTTAGATGAGAGAAAGAGATTGACTCCAAACCGATTGTTGCTCTCTATGTAGTTTTCTGATACACTATTGTTATATGAGAAAAAGAGCCAGAGGCCATCATGCTGATTGTATCTTATGTTGTTTTGGGCTAAAACATTGTTAGATGAAAAGAGCAGAGAGATACCATACCAACTGTTGTTTATTAGATTGTCACCTAACATGCTGTTTTCAGATATGATGTTGTTAGACGAGTTGTATAAGTAGACTCCATGTCCATTGTTTTTCATGGCGTTTTCTGATATGCTGTTGTCAGGCGAGGAGTGGAGGAGTACGCCAAACGAGGTATTATTTTCTATGTCGTTTTTGGATATGCTGTTGTTAGACGAAGAGTCGAGCCAGATGCCCCAACTGTTGTCTGTTACTTTGTTTCGGCACAAAATATTGTCTGGTGATGACAAAAGATCAATGCCAAACCAGTTATTTGCCGTTACGTTGTTTTCGGAAAGAATGTTGTTTGAAGAGTAATCGAGCCTTATACCACCAAAGTTGTTTGTTACGCTATTTCTGGACAAAGTGTTGTTTGAAGGACCGCTAACATAGATGCCACAATTGTTGTTTGTTATGTTGTTTCTGGAGACAGTGTTGTTTGAAGACCAGTGAATCCATATGCCATTCACGTTGTTTGTTATGTTGTTTCCAGTCAAAGTACTGTTTGTGACAGACCAGAGCAATATGCCTTGTGAAAAATCTATAATTTTCGTGTTTGTTATCGACACATTATTCCTATCGTAAAGTAAAATCCCAATCCCCGATCCGTCTTGGTTTCCCTGAACTGTGTAGCCGGCTCCATCAACCACAATGTTGTCCTTTTCGACCACAATCTCATCATAAATGTCATCAGTAAAAGTGTAGATATCTCCGTCTCGTTGAATCTTATCCGTGCCCTCAACTGACCCATCTGGTCTGATATATATGATTCCGCTTGCTTTGACTGGTTGAATGTTAAATGCTAACATTAACATGCTCGTTAGGAGCAGTGTTAACATTATTTCTGATGCTGTGTTCTTCCTCAATTTTTCTCCATCTCTCCTTTCTCAACTACGTTATGCTTCATCGTCTGAAACAAAAGAGACTCTACGCAGTTATCCAAAACGGACGTAATCAACATTTATGCCTTGTGAAACAATCTTCTATCTGAAATACTGAGGTTAAGGCCTACATTCAAATGTATAAAACATGAAAAAATGAGCTTGAAGTAGACAAAGACATTGACTATGGCAACTAACATTTCCAGCAAACATAAATAAACGATGATTGACATCTCAAAAGTGGTCGAGGTCAGGCAAACAATGTTGAAATGTGGCCGGGGTGAGGTAGCCTGGTAGCCTATAGGCCTGTGGAGCCTAGCGCCCGGGTTCAAATCCCGGCCCCGGCCCTCAACAACACAGGCTGATGACAGCATAGACTGTTTGTTGCCCATCGATGGAAAATCCTGAGATGTTGGGTCTGTTTTCCAGAGGGAAAGTGTTTTTAACTAATCATGCTTTAACATTTGAAAACGGGAACACTATGGCTAAATGTCCAAAGTGTAAGAAGGAAGTTGGCAAACCTAAAAAGACTTGGAAGATGGTCGGCAGGAAAGACAAGAGCGGCAAGAGAACCGAACTCACAATCGGTCTTTTTGAATGCTGCGGCAAAACCTTCAGATCAGTGCTTGGCAAACGGAAGATCTAAACCAGCTAGAAGAAATACAGAGCGCTAGTTCCTCCCCTTTTTTCATACGTAGCAGCAGTTTCTCAAGCATATGCTGTCATTTGACTAAAGTTTCCTCAAGCATTGTGACGAATTGTTCAGCCTGTTTCATGCCTTTCTGCCAAAAGGCTTCTTTAGTTATGTCGAAGCCTAGTTCAGCTGCGAGTTCTCGTGGAGACTTGCTGCCACGTAGAGCTAAGAGCCTCTTTAACTTGGGAACAAAGCTCTCTCCCTGCTCCTTGTAAAGCTGATACAACGCGTACACAAACAGTTGCGCATACACGTAGGGATAATTGTAGAAGCGACGGTTAGCCATGAAATAATGCGGCGTCACAACCCACGCCCACTTCATCTCATCCAGCCAATCCACAGAATCGCCATAAAGCATGTCACGCGCCGAGACCCACATTTTGGCGATTGATTCTCCGTCTAAGGCTTCGCCGCGGCTCATCGAGTCATAAATACCCTGCTCCAAGAAAACACGTGCCGAAACTTGGAAAAGCACGTTGAAAAGCCTATCCAACACACTTGCAAGGATCGCTTGCCTCTCCTCCTTTGTCTTCGCTTTTGACAACAATTCTTCGGTCAACAATAATTCTCCAAATACGCTTCCAGTTTCAGCCACGCAGCTTCCGATTTCAAAGTTGCTCGGGTTCTGCGCCCTAGCACCCAGATAATCGTGAACAGCATGACCTAGCTCATGCGCCTGCGTGAACACATCGCCGATATTGCCGTTGAAACTCTGCAGAATGTAAGCGCTCTTTCCAGCCAACCAAGAGGAACAGAAAGCGCCAGAAGCCTTGCCCTTTCTCACCTTGCCGTCGATGTGTCTTCGCTCAAACATTTCATCAACCCAGCCGCCTATCTCAGAGTCAAACATGCCGTAAGCTTCCACAACTTCCTTTCGGGATTGATTCCAAACATACTCGGCCTTGGGAGCTTTTGGCAAAGGCGCAAGCAAGTCGAAACTGGCTAGCTTACCCAAGCCCATCAGCTTGGCTTTTAGCTTGAGATACCTCTGGTGAAGCCCCACGTTCTTCTTGATCGTGTTCATGAGACAGTCGATGGTTTCTTGGTCTACATCATTAGAGATAAGACTCTGAGTCATAGGAGTTGGATGCTTCCTTAACTTGTACATCTGCAGATGATCTTCGCAGACTGCTTGAATGGCGCTTGCCCAAACTATGTCATCTTTCCCAAGATTCTCATGAACTGTCTGATAAGCGCGTTTTCGTAAGTCACGATCGGGGCTTCGGTACAAGCCGATAATCTCGCCATAGGGCAGAGTCTTCATCTTTCCCTCGACTTCAATGCTGAAAGTGCGAGTGGAAAGCCAGTCGCGTTGAAGCTTCTGCCACGCGCTTATTCCGTTTTTGTCTTTAACTATGACTAAGCGTTCCTCCGTATCGGAGAGCATGTAAGGCGCTCTTCTCAAAACCTTCTCAAGATAATGCTTGTACTCCGCTAAAACCGGGTTTGACACCAAAGACGGATTTTTGACAAGTAGTCGCCCCAGCTCGATTTGCATAAACGCTAATGCTTGACCAGCTTTGGTCATCGCTGTACGTGCAGCGTCGTTGAGTTGCTTAGCCGTCTTATCGGTTGAATCAGCAGAATACATTAGGTAACAGTACTGTCTCACTCCGTCATACTTCAACGTGTAAGCATCTCTCAGCTCCAAAAGCTGCAGCAGACCTTTCGCATCGAGGTTTTCAATCTTCCCATAATATGTGTTCCTGATTTTCTCAGCTTCTTCAACCGCAAGCTGCAGTTGCTTCTGAACAAGGGCGACATCACTGCTCTCAACGAGCTGTGAAAGATCCCAAACCATCTCCTCTTCAGTCATGACTACACACTCCAATCGGACTCACAGTTTTCACTCAAGTCTTATTAAACTATGCATACTTCGTCTGAGCTTGCACTCAGCTAGCTTTTTTAGCATTGTTTACAGTTCTTGAATATCAGAACCATTTCAAGTGGTATAACCGTGCTGAAGACGCCGATTCGCAGACTTGAAGGAGTAACCTACTGGGTCATCGAAGACCCTGATGCAATCCATGATTTCATCAACAACGAGATTCGCAGAGAGTGGGAAGAAGACGCGAGAAGTGAAGGACGAGACCCTGAGAAGGATCATTGGCTAAAGACTTTGTCAAAGCGACGATGGACATTGGAAACGGTTGAGATGGATCGAATTAAGCTTAATCCTCGCATCATGAATTTCATCGATGTTGACAGAGGATACGTTTTCCAAGAAAGCCTTGCCAAGCGCAGTCAAGAGCTCAGAGAAGCTGTTGAAAAATACGCATTGGTGATTTGGCCCGTCATCATTAGGAAGGAGGGTTTTATGCTTGTCGATGGTTACTGCCGCTACTCAACACTCAAAAAGATTTATGTTTCAAGAGTCTATGCCTACGTAGGAGATGCCTGCCCCACCTAGAAGCGCTTGGAATTACTCTCGGTTTCGTCTGGTTGCGCTTTGTTCTTAGCAATAGCCTCATTAAACAGCAATGTACAGTCAATGAGAACAAGGGGGCGGAATCAAGTGAAGTTACTGCTAGATGAGATGTACACTGGGTTGAAGGAGTATTTGCAGGCTTTAAGCTGGGATGTGGTAACGGTGCACGATGTCAGTTTAGTCGGCGCCAGTGATAGAAAGATAGTGGACTATGCAGAAAAGAGCGGGTTGCTCTTGGTGACGCAGGATGAGAAGCATGCAGACTTAGCCAGCTTGCGGCATGTTCCATGTGTGCTCATTTCGAAAATCATGTTGACAAAAATGATAGATGCAGAGCTGAGAAAGAAACCGTGTTTCATGCGAAGCTGAAACCTCACTCTTTACTCTACGTTCATAAACTACATAGCCTCTGCTTCCAAATCATTTCTCGAACCTTCATGCATAGAATAATCCGCACCAAACAGTCTGGTCAAATCTTGGGCAGTGTTCTCTGTTTAATGGGATTTGCAGCTTTGATAGTGGTTTTCTGGAAGGCTTGGCCCGATGCTTCAAGCTCTGCGAACATGTTTTCTGCTCTGTGGCTAGAGATTTTGACTCAGCAGATCAATGTTGCCTCAATAATAGCACTAAAACTGATTTACCTTACCGTAGCAGGCACTGTCTTCCTAGTCCTCGGAATCGTTGTCCTAGTTTTCAGTCGCCAGATTTTTCTTGTGTCAAGCGGCTCAACTCTGCTTCAATGTCCGCATTGTAAGAATCAGTGGAAGGCTGGGCGAGCCATGGGCTGGGCTGAATGCCCCTATTGCCGCAAATTCATTCATCCACAGACCATGAAGAAAGCCTGAGAAGAAGAGCTGATGTCTAATCGAATTCCTTGTTCTTAACCTTCACGCGCAAATAGGACTGTTCAAACCGTATCGCATCGTTGATTTCTCTTAACCACATTTCCCGACGGTTGTCTTTGTTCAAGTTTGATGTCGCTCCTTGCGCTTTGGCTTCGGCGAGAAAGAGTATTAGCGGTTATGAATTCAGAATCAACATTCCAGCTTCAGTTGTCAGAAGGAAAGGACACAAGACGGAAAAAAGTGAGAGAAGCAAAAGACGATCAAACGAGTTTTCTGAATTGCTTAGCTGCCTTACTCTCTTCGCTTCTTAATGTACACCACCGCGACTGCTACGGTTCCTGCTCCTGCACCAGCACCTGCGAAGATGTAGGTTCCATACAGGCTAAAGAAAGATGGCGGACCTACTTTGAATCTGAGGGATTCGCTTGAACATGGGTAAATCATATTATTTCCAGAGAAAACGGCTTGAACTACCCAACTGCCTTCTTTTGTGGGTTTGAAGCTGCTTGTGAAGACGCCGTTTTCTGAGGTGTATACAGCTTGGTTGAAGGTTCCGTTTGCAGAAGTGAAGACCAGGCTTATGGTTAAGTTGTGAGTTGGCGGAGTGATTTGTCCAGTTAATGTTATGTTCTCTCCGATTGCGATTTCCTTAGCCTTCAAAGTCATGTTCAACTGCGAGGCATGCTTCACTGTATAGTTTCCTCGATAGACCAAAGTGTTTTCAAGAACGTCTCCTGCTTTAGCCTCATAGTTGACAGTGGTGCCTGCTGACTGACCAGGCAGCGTTGCTGTGCATGTTCTGTTGCCGATGAACTGCATCCCTAGTAGCGTTGAGTCTTGCCACTTGTTTATTGAGTAATTCAGTGTAGCACTTACTAGGTCAGTTGTCTTGGAGGTAAAGGTGAGAGTTGTTTCGTTGTTTGGATACGTGCGCAGTGGAGGATTGAGCAGATTTATGCATGCTTGTCCGAATTCGGTTTTGACTAGAAAGTCTAGGTTTCCTTCTCCTTTTTCACCTATGAATACAAGGTGGTAAAGGCTTTTGCCTTTAGCTGGCGATGTGTAGTTTATGAGCATGTCTTGTCCGTAGTTTTCGCAGCTTGCGTAGGCTACGCCTCTGTACTCCTTGCTTTCAAGGTTGTATCCACCGTAGACTCGGTCAATCTCGCCGTAGAGTCCTGGTTCCCAAGCGAGTGGAGCTTCGTTGAGTATTTCTCCTTTTCCAGCTGTTGGATTCCCCATTAGATACAGCCTTGCCTCATACATATCTACGCTTGAAGGAATCCTGACATTGACCTCAATGCGCTGACTTTCAGCAGCAAATTCAAAAGCCCAAGTTGTGTTGAAGACGGGCAAGTCGTTTTCTTTGCCTTTGATGTATAGCTCATGCCATAGGTTAGTTTGCAGGTTTTCGATGATCATGAAAGTTGCTTGCCTAGAAGCTTTGCTTTCTCTTGGGTCGTTTCTCAGAACGAAGCTGTAGTTTCCTGAATAGGTGGGAGTGTAGAAAGGCTGGTCTACAGCTGTGCCCAAATGCTCTGGTAAGCCTGCTGCTTCTGTGTGGTAGCCTTCAAGTTCGCCTAGAGGGTTGTAAACGTAGATGTCGTAGTCTGTTGATGGATTGTATTCCGGGTCTACCCATTCTCCATAGGCGTAGACATGGTACGTGCGGTTAGCAATCAACGGTG
>CAYLSJ010000061.1:0-7030 GCA_964386655.1 uncultured Candidatus Bathyarchaeia archaeon
CTCGTCAACTGGTAGCGAGATTTGGCTTGATTTCATGTTATCATGCACCTTTCAAGCTGTGGGAAAGAGCGCATACTATGAAGCAGATTGAGAATTAAAAGTTCCGATACTCATAAGCTAGGATTTAGCGCTTAATGTTGTTCAAAGCATCCAGAATTAAGAAAGTCTCTGTCTCCAGCGCTTTCTTGCCCCAACTGCCATCACTGTTCTGTCTCCTAACAACCGATGGAAGCGCTTTCTTCAGCTGCTTCCGTGCCACATCATTCTGTGCTCTAGACAAAGCATGAAATGTGTGATAGAATGGAAACCCTTTCCACGCTCCTGTTCTTGTCTGTCTCCTCGCTAGGTGTCTCAGACCGCCTTCAACCTTCTCGGATTTCATGCTTAACGGATGTTCAATGAGCATTCTTAACACGTTGATTGTGCACCAAGCGCCACACCATGTTGGTCGCCAGAACTGGAGATAAGAATGCACTGTTGTTTGAACCTGCTTGTTGCTGTCGAAACCGAAAATGTGGAAAAGATGAACAGCGTAGGCTGTTTCGTAGAATATACTGCAGCCTGGTCCGAATTCACCGTACAATGTTGAACGTATAACGCTAGGGTCTTTTCTGTTGTCTGAGTGGAAAAATCCTGGATACCCATGATACAGGTGGCGTTGAATTGACAGAAGCCATTCGAGCCCCTTCCTCACGCTCTTATCATCTGCACTGTAGCCGAGGAGAGTCAGATTCCAGAGATTGTTAGCTGTGTGAACAAACATCTGGCTCCAGCTGCCATCTGTTGCCTGCTCAGCGGTGATTTCCTCATAGAGCCTATTAGTTAGGGCGGCATCAGCGCTGGTTTCCTTCTTGAAGACTTCTCTTCTAAGATAGACGCCAATCGGTGACTCCAGCTTGGAAACATAGTTAAACGGATTAGCCTTGAGCGTGCTTGCGAAATGCTCCATCAAGTTCACCTACCAGAGATAGCAATGGCTTCACTAAAACGATTTTCTATCTGCCATAGCTAACAAGAACACGAGCAGAATGATTCTGTGGAAATCAAAGCCATAAACCAGACCGAGTCTCAAAGGGCTTGATAACCCTGAAATCTTGCTACTCTAAAACTGTGAGCCTGATACTAGGTATTCCTTTAGAGAAGTCTCAATTTGTGTCCGAGAATTTCAACGCTGCCATGTTTTTCAGGCATATCGGTTTCAGCGAAATCCTTGCGCAACTCCAACATATTTAGCGTGTCATAGCCATTATGAATCAGAAACTTAAGAGAAACCGAATGCTTAGGCTCAACCGTCAAGTAAATCGATGTTTCACCATTCTTACGCACCGCATTCTCACAGCTGGCAAGTAGCTGGCTGCCCACGCCTTTCCGCCTGAAAGGCTTCGTCACGTGCACTTCTCTCACAAAATATGCTCCATCCCAACACTGAACTCTCGCAAATCCAATTAGTTTTCCATGGTCTTCAGCCACGAACACGCAAGAGTTGTTTCTCAAGCTCCCTTTAGCAGTTTCCAGAGCCTCTTTCTCATTCGATATCAGTTGCTTCAAACCTTGCCGTTCACGAATCTCATTATAAAAGTCCCTGTATAGCCCAGCTAAGCTCTCAAGGTCGCTTTTTCGATACAGCCTAATCCTCATGGCACAGTCACTTGTATCGCCTTTCTTTTCCAAAGCTATTTTGTCTTTCCGATGGCGCTCGGAGACTACAAGAATTGGTTCAAACTGTCAGATCTGGAGAAAAAATTGGGAGTTGAATGTTACATCAACGTTTGCTTGTTCATTGGAAACACTGTGCTCGCCCGAATGTCACTGCTTCCAAGCACGTATTGGGTCACTCTGTTAACACCTATGCCGCAGCCAGAATGCGGCGTGCCTCCGTGCAGTCGGTAGAAGTCTAAGTACCAGTCAAAGTCTTGTACGCTGCCACCTCTTTCAATCAGCTGCTTGAGCATGTTGGACTCTTGAAGCCGCTTTAGCAAAGGCTCGTATTCGTACTCTCTTTCCGCTGCGCCCACAGCCTCACCGCTGAAAGGCAAGATCAGGTCTGTGCTGTTGACGATGCTTGGGCTCAAGGCGTTTTGCTTCATGTTGAAGAATTTTATGGCTTTAGGATAGTGCGTTATGAACAGTGGTCTGTTGCCAAATATTTCAACTAGCGCTTTCTCGTGTATGCTCTTTAGGTCGTCGCCCCATTTAACACCGAAGGAATGTAACTGCTCTACAGCATCAGTGTAGGACACTTTTTTGTAGGGCGGCTTCACGTTGATTCGGTCTGGGTCTACGCCTAACAGTTCTAGGTCTGTGCTTCTTGTGGCGAGGCATTCCTGAATCATGGAGTAGATGACGCTTTCGATGTGGTGCATCAATTGCCATAAATCGCCTTCAAATTCAAGCTCAAGCAACGTAAACTCTGTCAGATGTCTCTCATCAACCGACGGCTCAGCTCTGAAGCTTGGTCCAACACACCAGACCTTTTTTAGAAAAGGCGTCAAAACCTCCAAGTACAATTGCCCTGTCTGCGCCAAGTAACAGTTCTCGCCGAAGTGATCCACTGTGAACATTGTGGCTATGTTTTCGCAAGCGCCAGTTGCCTTCGTCAAATGCGGCACGATGATTTCGGTGAAGTCATTGGCGTCGAAATATTCCCTTGCTCCACGCATCAAGCTGGCTTCGATTCTCGCAACTGCTTGCATTTCAGGGGTAGCGAACAACTCGAACCTATTGGTTGTTGTGGCTAGTTTCTGAAAGATTTGCTCAGAAGGAAGTGGGCTTGGGATGCTTTTTCTCGAGGCGTAAATCGGCTTTTGCAAAGCCCAAGCCGAACACATCTGCAGTCTAGACTTATAAGATTTTTTGTTACTTCTTATGATGTCATTCAACTTTATTCTCTGAGGCCTGAGCATTTTGCTTGGGCACGGTCTCAATTGTGGTTGAGGCTCGAGAGACAAGCTCTGGGAGATTTGAAAAACCTCGCTTAACGTATGCATTCTCAATTCTGATGCGAGTGCCCATCTGCAGGTGTCTGACCACTTCGGCATGCTTGCGCCAAAGCGACACTCCAATCTTTCCCGTGTCGTCTTCTAGGTCGAAAGAAGCCACTGACACTTTCTCACTCTGTGCTGTCGTCACCTCTCTGAAGTTTGGCACTGTTGCCACTGTGGCTTCAACTGTGAAAGGACCGCCCTCTTCCTTCAACTCAGCTATTTTGCGCAAAACGCTACTTGCAACAGCGTGTTGCGCTGCCCCAGCTGTTTTCTCGATTTGGCTGCTGTTCTCAACATGCAACTCGATTCTGCCATCAACCTGTGCTTTGATTCGAGCGTTAGTTATACGCATTTGGGCTCCTTCGTTTATAGCTTCGAGTTCATCGACCTTCTCATTCCAGAACACAACAATGATTTCACCTGTTTCATCTCTGAGACGAAGCCGTCTGACTTTTCCTTTCGTCCCGTCTTGTCTTGTGAATTCAGTGCTTTGGAACACTTCGCTGGTTGAGCCCATCACGCTTGCTCTTTTTTTCTCAGGGGTCAACTGTCCGATTTTGTCCATGAGGTCAGCGACATCGGGAAGCGTGTTTTCGTCAATGTCTGGTGGTGAGATTAGTAGTTCCCCTCTTTTCCCAACATGTAACTCGAGTTTACCGTCGATGCCGTCTCGCGCGTAGCCGTGCAGCACTCTTACTATCTGCATGGGCTGTATCTTTCCAGTCTTCACCAGGTCAACTTTGTCATCCCAGACCACGAGCTTTAAAGTGCCCGTGCGGTCGGCAAGAAGTAGCCGTGCAACTTTGCCCTCGGTCATGTCGTTGCGAGAGAAGGTTTGTGCTGGATAGACAGCGACGACTCGTCCACTCACGGTTACGTCGTTTAAGCCTGAGACCAAGTCTTTGATGGCGATTTCACCTTGAAATGTCTTCTCTTCGCCTTGGATTTCTACGCCTAGCTCTGAGGCTATTATGCGGGCTGCAACTTCGTCGAGGAAGTAGTCTTCGGCTGAGCGCTTCTTCTCATAAATCATCTTGAGCACGTCGTCTCGTGACAAGTCGCGTCTTGCACGCAGTATTTGCTGTATGATGTTTTCTAAGTCCACGTTTCTCGGGGCTCGTACTAGTTTGCGGGCTGGATTTTATTTAAACCTACTTGCTGTGAAAACTTATCAGTCTTCAGCTTCACTAATCTAAGAGGATAGAAGTGATCTCTAGTGGCTGATCAGCTCATTTGGAGCTTTGGTGTTGCCCTGATTCTGTTAGGCTTCGCGCTTGCATTCATAGCTATGATTTGGCTGGTTTTGTCAGGTGTGAAAAGTGGGAGAGGCAGGGCTAAGGGTGGAGGCGTCATCATCATCGGTCCAGTTCCCATCGTGTTTGGCACAGACAAGCAATCCGCTAAAATCCTACTTATACTGTCAATTGTGTTGGTTGTTCTGCTCTTAGTTTTCATGTTGTTCTCCTCTAGTATTCTGCGTTGAAGTGGTTGTAGAAAATGACGGAGGCTGAAGAGCAAGAGCCTGCATCGAGTCTTCCATTGATGCTTTTCACTTTGGGTTTTCTCTTGATGTTTGTAGGCGTTGTTGTGTTGGTGATTTCTTCTATACTTGGTGGCGATGGAGCTGTGAGTGGCGGAGCAGTGGTCTTTGTGGGTCCAATTCCAATTTTAATCGGCGATGGTCCACACGGTTTCTTAGCTGTTGTTTTGGCTGTAGTCTTGACCATAATAGGTTTTGTTGTGTTTTTTTGGATGAGAAGAAGGGCTTCTAAGGACGAGTCGTAGTCTTGGTTTTTGGTGCTCCTGTGGCTGTGCCTTGTTTTTCTTCTCTGCCGTATATCATGTATAGGAAGGCTAGGATTAGGAAGAGGAATGTGACTACGAGTATGAATGTGATTACGACGTATTCGTAGAATGCGCCTACGTCCATTGCCATGGCAGTGTCACTTTTGGTTCTCTTAATTGTGGATTTGAGGGTATTTAAACAGTATCTTCAGTGTTGTCGGCTGCTGGCTTCTTTTTCTTCTGCGCTGTGGGTTCTTCGGGTTGTTTCCATTCTCGGATTAGGATGTTGAAGAAGTCGTCTGTGTCTTCGAACAGGTCGAAGCGGCTGGCTGCTTCTGCTAGTTTCTGTGCGATTATGTGGTAGCATATATGCCCATGGTCGAATTGATAGTAGAAGTCGTCGCAGCTGCAGTAATCGATGCTGGGCATGACTAAGTAGTCGCGTTCCTTGCCCACAACGATCCAGACGATGCGTCCGCTGGGTTGGAACACGTATTTTTTTATGCGGCTTTCGCTTAGCGCCTCTAAGGCTTTGTTGACTCTTTGTCCAAATGTGGCTATGAGAGCGTTTACGTGTGCATTTGAGACTGTGCCCTCGGCGCGTATGCTGTGGCAGACGGTTTCGAGCACCTCAGCTTCTGTTTTCTCTCTCATCTTCTCTTGTTCGCCTATTTGCCTGCTATTTCCTGTGCGATGCGCTTGCCCAGTTTTCTGCATTCTTCCAGCTGTGCCTGCTTTGGCTCGTATAGGACTGTGATTGGCGGCTCGATTGTTTTCATGCTGAATCTGTTCTTGAGGATTTCTAGGATTTTTTCTGGTGCTTCGCCGCTCCAGCCGTATGAGCCGAAGGCTGCGCCGATTTTGCCCTGTAGCTTGACTCCTGTTTTGGCTGCTTCTTCAAGCATCTGTTTGATTGGCAGCGTGATGTCGTGGTAGTAGGTTGGTGCGCCGAAGGCTATGCCTGCAGCCTCGGTGAATTCAGATGGGTCTGCGTAGTATTTGATTTCAACTTCTATGTTTGGAATGGAGCGGGCGCCTTCAGCCACTGCATTAGCCATCTTCTCAGTATTACCCGTCTGACTGTCATACAAAATGAGCAACTTAGCCATACTAGGGCACTCTTCCTTTGCCTTCTGTTCTTATCGAGTTCACAATCTTTAAGATTACTGTTACCGTGAAACGGGGTTGAAGCAGCTAGTGCATGTATCCATCATGGGGTGAGCGTGTCAAGCGATCCGCTACCCGTTTATTTCATTCCTGAAGCATCTCTTTTGAACATGATTCAATAGGGGGAGTTGATGCCTAAAATCATGCGGACTGAATGAACAAGTCTTCTAGAGGAGTCTTCAGCAACTGATATATATTAAGTATCTGAGAGTATATTGATGCGTGCAAGTTAAGCATATGTAGAAATTGAGAGAAAAGGACGGGGAAGAAATGAAGTTCAAAACACCAGTATCAACGATTCTCATAGTGATCATGCTTCTGATGAGTGTGACTTCCGCTATATCTGTAGGCGAAGGAACCGAATACTGGGACGGATCAACTTGCAATCAGACGTCATCACAGTTAGCTGGTGAAAGTTATGTGTCGAGTCCTACTGGGCTTCAAGGTGACTCCGACTCTGTCAACTCCGCCACAAGAAGCAGTGGAGCTGAAAAAGCGAACCCTAACATGTTCAGTTTTGACTCTTTTATCAAAGACTTGAGTTCTCACAGAACCGAAGAGTGGCGTGATTTTGCATACATTGATGACGATTCAACCGAACTGGTGATTGGTTTAAATGGTGCACAGTCGGGCTACGCTGATGTATCCGCCCTGATCTTTGAAAGCGGAGGAAGACTTGTCAACACTGTTTCAATCAAAGGCGAGACTATTGCCATGGTTGCTGACATGCCTCTTAATGTTGTGTCATCTTTTGTGGAGCAGTTGCAAGCGAGCAATCTCGTGAGGTATGTTGAGCCCAACATGAAGTTTGAGGCTCAATTTGTTCCAAACGACCCTGATTGGGATTTGCAGTGGGGGCCACAGAAGATTGAAGCAGATTATGCTTGGAACACGACAATCGGGGATCCATCAGTTCTTGTCGCAGTAATTGACACAGGCATCGACTATAACCATCCAGACCTTGCTGCAAACTATGTTGCGCTCGGCAACGACTGGGTAAACATGGATCCTGATCCAATGGACGACCACGGTCACGGAACGCATTGCGCGGGCATTGTTGCTGCTGAACTGAACAATGGAATAGGCATCGCGGG
>CAYLSJ010000062.1:0-7023 GCA_964386655.1 uncultured Candidatus Bathyarchaeia archaeon
TCGGCTACAAGACCTATATCGTGGAAAAGAAGCCGAGCATAGGCGGCAACATGGCGAAACTGACCAAGGTTTTCCCAACACTCGATTGCGCCCAATGCATACTCACACCTCGAATGGCAGAGGTTGGAAGAAACCCAAACGTGAACCTCCTCACTTATTCTGAGGTACATGAAGTCACGGGACGTCCAGGCAACTACACAGTTAAGGTCTTCATGAAGCCCAGAGGCGTAGACACTGAAAAATGCAGAAGCTGCGGAGTATGCGCCAAAGTCTGCCCAGTCACAGTTCCAGACGAGTACAACGAAGGACTTGCTCAAAGAAAAGCAGCCTACATAGAATTCCCGCAGGCCGTGCCCTCCACTTACACGATAGACCTTGACGCCTGCACAAAATGCGGCAAGTGCGAACAAACCTGTCCAGCCAAAGCCATAAACTTGGAAGACAAAGGGAAAACACTTGAGCTTAATGTAGGCGCCTTGATAATGGCTACGGGCTACGACCTTTACGACGCTAATAACCTGAAGAACTTCGGATACAGCGTCTACAAAGACGTAATAACGATGATGGACTTGGAAAGATTAACCTCTGCATCAGGACCCACAGAAGGAAGCGTGAAAAGGTCGGATGGCGTCGACGCCAGAAAAGTCGCTATCATTCTCTGTGCAGGTTCCAGAGACAAGAATTTCATACCTTATTGCAGCCGCATATGCTGCATGTATTCTCTGAAGCAGGCTTTCGTGCTTAAGAAAATGCTCGGCATCGATGTCTCAGTCTATTACACAGACATAAGGGCTACTGGAAAAGGATACGAAGAACTTTATTGGCGAGACCAAGAAGCTGGAGTCGTCTTTGTACGCGGCAAAGTAGCTGAGGTCTGGAAGAACAATAACGGCAGACTTGTTGTGTTAGCTGAAGACACCTTGATGGACGAAGTTAAGGAAGAGGAATTCGACATAGTTGCCCTAGCCACAGCAATGGTTCCGCCGCCCGAACTCAAAGAACTTGCCAACAGAATGAAGCTTTCGCTTGGAGAAGACGGTTTCATACAAGAGAAACATCCCAAACTTGACCCAGTGGATTCGCTGGTGACAGGGGTCTTCGCATGTGGCTGCGCCCTCAGCCCCAAAGACGTCAGAGACACGGTTTCAGACGCCTTAGGTGCCGCAGCGAAGGCATCTCTTTTTCTCAAAGGCGAGTACATCACCACAAGTCCAGAAAAAGCCTTTGTAATCCCGGACTTGTGCAATGGTTGTGGTCTCTGCGTTCCAGTGTGCCCAGTCAACGCCATAGCTATGGAGGAGCAGAAAGCTAGGATTAACCCGTTTATCTGCATGGGCTGTGGTGCATGCATTCCTGTTTGTCCGAAGGAAGCGATAGACTTCAAGAATTCAACTAATAGACAGATCGTCGCTAGCCTCAAAGGCGTGCTCATGGACAAGGCGCCTGACGAGCTTCGAATCATTGCTTTTGCTGACAAGAACGTTGGATACACGGGCATGGATTTTCTGGGACTTGACCGCGTCAACTACCCTGATAACGTACGGATAGTGTCGGTTCCTTCAACAGCTATTATAGGCTTGAAGCATCTGCTCTATGCCTTTGCCTATGGAGCAGACGGCGTGCTCGTGATTGAAGGACAGCAGGACATAGATGAGAAATTCACCAAGAGCAGAATGATCGAGCTGAGCCGTTCTGTTGCTGATTTTGGGATAGAAAGCATGAGGGTGCGCTACAGCTACGTGCCCTTACCAGTCTACAAGAAGGCTGCGGAGCTTTTCACCATGTTTACAGAAAGAATTAAGAAATTCGGACCAGTAAGCATAGGAAAACGCAGCAAGATAAGAGAAAAATTAGGCATATGAGCGAGGCAGACAAGCATGAACATAATAGTCTGTGTTAAACACGTTCCTGAAACCGCTGAAGCAGACATAAGAATCGACGGCACAGGCAAGGCAATAGAGAAAAGCGGCTTAGTCTTTGACATCAATGAATGGGACGACTACGCCCTAGAAGAAGCTGTGCGCATAAAAGAAAAGTTCGGGGGCACAGTCACAGCCATAACCTTGGGGTCGGAAAAAGCTGATGCTACGTTGAGAAAATGCCTAGCCCGAGGAGCAGACACAGCCATAAGACTGAGCGACCCGAAATTTGAAGGCTCAGACGGCTATGCAACCGCAAAAATACTCTCCAACGTTGTGAAGAGTTTGCCTTTCAACTTGATATTGACTGGAGCTCAAGCTGGTGACGATGGCTACGCTGTTGTGGGAACCATGCTTGCTGAGCTTCTCGGAGTTCCCCATGCTACAATGGTTAAGAAAATCGAGTTAGCGGGCGAGATGGCTAAGCTTCATCGCGAGTTAGAGGGCGGTTTCGAAGAGCTATTAGAAATGAAGTTGCCTGCAGTGTTCGCGGTTTCAACGGGAATCAACGAGCCTCGCTACGTTTCTATTATGGGCACGAGAAAAGCCATGCAGAAGGAGATAAAGGTCGTTGATTTGGCTGGAACTGGGCTGAGCGAAAACGAGGTTGGCGAAGCCGGGTCTTGGATAAAGATAGGGAAAATGTATGTTCCGCCTGTGGAGAAGCAGGCTGAGGTCTTGAAGGGAAGCCCTGATGAAATCGCCTCCAAGATTGCTGAGATTCTCAGAACTAAGGGGGTGCTCTAAATGGCTGGAATCTTTGTTTTGGCAGAGCATAGGCAAGGGCAGGTTAGGGACATTACTTTTGAAATGCTTACCAAAGGTAGAGAACTAGCTCAGAAAACTGGCGCAGAGCTGGTGGCGGTGCTTCTGGGAAAAGACATCAGAAGCCATGCGAAAACCCTTGCAGAACACGCAAACAAAGTCTTTCTGGTTGAGGACGCAAAGCTGGAGAACTTCAACTCTGAAGCTTACCAGAAGGTCTTAGCTCACTTGATTGGAGAGCACAAACCCTTGTTGACTTTGATCGGGCACACTTCTTTTGGTGTAGAATTGGCGCCAAGCCTCGCTGTTTCTCTAGGTGCGCCGTTAGCAACTGACTG
This sequence comes from uncultured Candidatus Bathyarchaeia archaeon, assembly GCA_964386655.1. Classification (GTDB taxonomy): domain Archaea; phylum Thermoproteota; class Bathyarchaeia; order Bathyarchaeales; family Bathyarchaeaceae; genus DATETJ01. Next base: position 3,023 of record CAYLSJ010000062.1, read on the forward strand.
CGTTGACGTTGGGTTTGAAAACGAGACCTTAACTGTGACACGTCAAGTGTACGGTGGCAAAGTGAATGTTACTGCAACGCTTCGCAAAGCCCAAAACTACATTGCAACTGTTCGCCAAGCAACCTTTCAGCCCAAGAACGAGACGCCGTTGAACGGTCAAGTAGTCGAAGTGCCGTCTACGCTTTCAGAAGAGGTAACGCGCAAACGTTTCATTCAGTATATTGCGCCTCCGCCCGGTGGCATTGACATAACGGCTGCGCCAGTCTTGGTCGGAGTTGGGAGGGGAATAAAGGATGTTGGCAACATACCAGTTGTTGAGGAGCTGGCGAAGACGCTGGGCGGAGCTTTGGCTTGTTCTCGCCCGATAGTGGATAAGGGGTGGCTTCCGAATGACCGCCAAGTGGGCTCTTCTGGAAAAACTGTTAAGCCAAAGTTCTACTTGGCCCTTGGGATAAGCGGTGCTTTTCAACATGTTCTAGGGATGAAAGCGTCGGATTTGATTATCGCGGTGAACAAGGACCCGAAGGCTCCAATCTTTGGTGTGGCTGACTACGGCGTTGTTGAAGACTTGTTCAAGATTGTTGCGCCTTTGAAAAGCAAAATACAAGAGCTTAAAGCACAGAAAGCAAGCTGAAGAGACGCAGACAAATCGTAACTGTAGAAGTATTGGAGATGTGAGGAAAATATGGATTATGAATTGACCGAAGAGCAGAAGTACATCAAGAATGCTGCCAAGGAATTTGCGGAAGGCGAGTTCAAGCCTGAAGTCGCCAGAGAGTTTGACCAGAAGCATCAGTTTCCAAAGGACATCTACAAGAAAGCAGCGAAGCTGGGCTTTATTGGCTGTTACTACGATGAGAAGTATGGAGGTCAAGGCTTAGGTCTCTTGGAAAACGTGTTAGTCGAGGAAGAATTCTGCCGAGTGGACTCAACCTTGGGCTCAGCCATGTTTACGGGTCTGTTTGGCAGCGACATGATTCTAGAGTATGGCACTGAAGCTCAGAAGATGGAATATCTGCCCAAAACCGCGCAGGGGGAATGGTTGTCTTCAGGAGGTTTCACAGAGCCAGCGCATGGAAGCGACATCACATGCTTGGACACTGTTGCAGTGTTGCAGGGAGACGAGTACGTGATAAACGGCTCTAAAACAATGATAACGAATGCTCCCATCGCTGATTATGCGGTTGTGCTTTGTCAGACGAATCCTGCAGCCAGGCACAAGGGTCAAAGTCTATTCATAGTGAAGACGGGCACGCCTGGGATGGACTGCAACGAGCTTGCTGGGAAAATGGGAATTCACGCTTCACTGCTAGGCGAATACTCATTCAGCGACGTACATGTGCCCAAGACCGCGCTGCTGGGTGAGGAGAACAGGGGTTTCTATCATTTCATGGAGTTCATCGACGTTGGTCGAATAAATGTAGCGGCGCAGTCTGTGGGTATGGCTCAGGGAGCTTTTGAGCGAGCTTTAAAGTATGCGAAGCAGAGGCAGCAGTTTGGGCAGCGGTTAGCTGATTTCCAAGTGATTCAGCACAAGCTGGCGGATATGGCGACGGATATTGAGTCTGCTAGGCTCTTGACATACAAGGCAGCTTGGTACGTGGACAAGGAGCAGATTATTCCTAAGCTGGCTTGTATGGCGAAAACCTTAGCGACAACGAATGCTGTACGGGTCATCAGCGAAGCCATGCAGATTTTCGGCGGCTACGGCTACCTAGCTGACTATGATATTGAACGTTATTATCGTGACATTCGGGTTTCAATGATTTATGAGGGGACAACTGAGATTCAGAAAAACGTGATTGCACGAGCTCTTCTAAGCGAGTAGCCTTCGGTTCTCTTTTCTCTCTTTGTCTTAGCACCAAAACGTATATGGTAAGCTGTCGACGCTATTCCTTCTCCAAATAATGGTGTGATAAGCGTTAGTTTCGGAGTCGTAGCTGTTGCGTGCTGAAATCAAGGTCAGCGGCATTGTCCAAGGTGTAGGTTTCAGACCCTTCGTTTACCGCATAGCAGTAGAGAATTCGCTGACAGGCTATGTGCAAAACCGTGGCGATGCACACGTAGAAATCATGGTTGAAGGCAAGGAGAAAGGCATCAAGCGGTTTCTGCGAGACTTGAGACGGAAGAAGCCTCCGCTAGCCCAAATCTACAGCATTCAAACAAGGTTCATGGAAGAGAGAAACGAATTCGACAAGTTTTCAATTGCCCAAAGCTCTGACCAGACGGAGCTATCTGGCTCAGTTATTCCTCCAGATGTTTCGGTCTGCGAGAACTGCCTGCGCGAGCTCCGTGACACCCAAGACAAGAGGCATGATTACTTTTTCATAACCTGCACCGATTGTGGTCCACGCTACTCGATTATTGAGCATTTGCCCTATGATCGACCGAACACGACTATGCAGAAGTTTAAAATGTGCTCATTCTGTCAAGGAGAATGTGCTGATCCAGGCAACCGTAGGTTTCACGCTCAAACCGTTGCCTGTCCAAAATGTGGTCCAAAAGCGTACTTGGCAAATCGTGAGGGGCATAGCTTAGACAGGGAAGACCCGATTCGGGAGGCTGGTAGGCTTCTTGAAGAAGGCCATGTATTAGGCGTCAAAGGATACGGCGGATTTCACATAGCAACTGCGACCACAAAGGATCAGCCTATAAAACGTCTCAGAGCCGTGAAGCATCGTTCTCAGAAGCCGTTTGCCATCATGGCGCGTGACCTTGAGACAGTCAAGAGTTTTGCGCTGGTGAGCAGAAAAGAGGCTGAGCTGCTCACTTCTTATGTGAAGCCTATAGTTTTGCTGAAGAAAAGCCCTGACTACTACTTATCAGATTATGTAGCGCCGGGCTTGCACAATGTGGGCGTGATGTTGCCCTACACTGGCTTGCATCATATGCTGTTCGACAATGTGCGTGAACCAGCTTTCGTCATGACTAGCGCCAACCCCCCGAACGAACCCATAGTAACCGACAATGAAGAGGCTGTGCAGAAGCTGGGCGGCGTGGTTGACTACTTATTATTTCATAATAGGCTGATAGCGCAGAGATGCGATGATTCAGTTGTCAGAATGCACGGCAAGGAACCCAGTTTCATTCGGAGGTCAAGGGGCTACGCGCCTGAACCTATTCGGTTGAAGCAGACTGCTGATAAGTGTGTTTTGGCTTTAGGCGGAGAGCTAAATGCGACATCCTGTGTCCTGCTTGAGGACAAGGCTTTCTTGTCTCAGCATGTTGGCGATGTTGAGAATTTAGAGACGCTAAGGTTTCTGAAGAATGCGAGTGAGCATCTTTTGCGTTTGACGAACTGTAAGCCTGAAGCTATAGCGTGTGATCTTCATCCTAAGTTTACGACTACGCAGTTAGCTAAAGACTGGGGTGAAGAGCTGGGTTGTCCCGTGGTTCAGGTGCAGCATCATCATGCTCATGCTGCAGCGTTGATGGCTGAGCATGATTTGGATGAGATTGTAGCGATTGTTTGTGATGGCTACGGCTATGGCTTAGGCGGTGAGGCTTGGGGTGGCGAAGTCCTCTACTGCAATAATCAGGGTAAGCTTGAGCGTGTGGGGCATTTGGAGCCTCAGCCTATGGTGGGCGGGGATTTGGCTACGCGTTATCCTTTGAGAATGGCTGCGGGAATCTTGAGCAAGGTAACAGATGTGGAAGAGTGGCTGAGGTTGAACAGCGCCTATCTGCCGCATGGAGAAAGAGAGGTTGATGTGATAGTTCAGCAGTTGAAGAAAGGCTCGGTTCCTTTGACTTCGAGTTGCGGTCGGGTCTTAGACGCTGTTTCAGCGGTTTTAGGAGTCTGCTATGAGCGCACTTACGAGGGTGAACCTGCCATGAAGCTAGAGGCAGCGGCAACAAAGGGCAAGAGCGTGCTGAAACTTGAGCCCGTAGTGAAAGAAAAAGCAGTAGATACAACAGTTATGATGCATCAAGTCTTCGATAGAAGGAACATTGATGCCGTAGGTGATCTGGCTTTTTCAGCTGAGCAGTACTTGTCTCAG
>CAYLSJ010000063.1:0-6898 GCA_964386655.1 uncultured Candidatus Bathyarchaeia archaeon
CCGGGGACCAACAGGTTATGAGCCTGTCGCTCTAACCGTGCTGAGCTACGGGCCCGCTCACTATCTTCGGTTTCATGTTCTCATTTAAGCGTTTTCTGCTTTATGGCAATAGTGAAACGAAACGCATAAATCAATAGTTTTGACTTTTAACATTCGGTCGGAATGCGCGGGCGGTAGCTCAGCTTGGTAGAGCTTCCGAGCCACCATAGCCATGGTGACGGAGACGCTGTAGACCTCTACCAAAGCGGTTGAAGGTCACCCAGCCTATCAAGCACACAAAAAATAGGCACCGGCGAGCAGAAACCGGTGTGTCGCAGGTTCAAATCCTGCCCGCCCGACCACAGACGAAACTTGTTTATGCTCAGACGCTTCTGCATATTGCTTCATAGTCAAAAGACGCTTTAACTGATGCTGGAATCGTATTTGTTGAATGTGCGTCGCATCAAAGAAGAATCTGGGCGGGAAATGCAAGGTTACTTCCTGATCGCTGTAGCATCGATTCTGTGGGGAACGATGGGGATTCTTGCGGAGTTATCTTACGCGTATGGAATTCTGCCTGAAACTTTAATCGCCCTCAGACTCGCCATCAGCTTTTCCACATTGCTGCTCGCTCTTGCAATATTCAAGCGAAGTTCATTTAAAGTCAGCACACACGATTTGCCGTACTTGTTGATTTTCGGCGTGTTTGCAGTAGCATTCCAGAGGATTTCTTATTTCTACGCTGTAAGTCTTTCAACAGCGACAATGGCAGCTATACTCTTTTACACGTATCCTGTTTTTGTGACACTCTTGGCTTCCTTGTTCCTGAAAGAAAAACTTGTCACAGGAACAATTCTCGCCATCATCTTAACATTCTTAGGAGTCGCCCTTGTTGTAAGAATTTATGACCCTTCAGCCTTGAATGCAAACATTGCGGGAATAATCTCCGGGCTGTTTTCCAGCCTTTTCTTTGTGCTTTACTTCATGATGGCAAGAAGCCTTAGGAGCAGATATGCCACTGTGACCCTGATTCTCTACGGCGACGGCATCGGCGCCTTAACGCTGTCACCATTGATATTGATGACCCATTCCAGTATTGCAGCCTTCCCCACACAACTGTGGCTGCTTATACTTACCATCGCGTGGGTGCCTTCATTGCTGGCTTATCTGCTTTACAGCTACGCCTTAAAGCACATTAAAGCCAAGGGAAGCATACTTTCTGTATTGGAGCCTCTCTCAGCCGCGATATTATCCGCGATTATCATTGGTGAGAGCTTTCACGGCCTTCAGATACTTGGCATAGTGCTCTCGTTAGCTGGGGTCATTCTGCTCTTCAGACGAAGCGAGCCGTCACAGTAGCCCTATCAGCTTAAATATTGAGGCGGCCTTTTTCAGAAGCTCCCAACACGGCAAGGAATCTATTCCCATGAAAGAAGACAAAGACGATTGGACGCGGGAACAACTGCAAACAGAATACGTTGAGAAAATGACAGCAGTCACTGTTCCTGTTAACATCACCATTCACGGCCAGCAGACGATACTAGACCTTTCAACCGTCGAGAAACTTCTGAGAGACGCTGAAGTCATATCGCTTGAAGACTGCGGCTGCCGCGTGAAATGGCACAAGTGTGAAGCGCCTCTTGACGTGTGTATCAGTCTCGATGATGAAGCGCGCGACTCTCTGAAGCGTGGTGCCAGAAGGGTATCCTTGGCGCAGGCGCTTGTTGTTCTTCAGCGTTCCCATCGGGCTGGTTTGGTGCATCTGGCTTTCACGTTCAAGGGAAAAGAAAACCCTGAAGTCATTTGCAGCTGCTGCTCATGCTGTTGCCATTCATTAGGCGCCTTGGTCAGATTTGGCATGCCCGACGCAGTTGTGGCATCTGAGTACATAGCCCAGCAAGACTATGGCACATGTAATAACTGTGGCACATGTGTCCAGCGCTGCCAGTTCAAAGCCAGGCAACTCGACTCCAGCGGCAAACTTGTTTTCAACCCAGCCAAGTGCTTCGGTTGCGGCTTATGCGCGAGTACCTGTCCAACAAAATCGATAACATTAATCAAAAGGACACAAGCAAACACCACACAATGAAAGCTTACGCCTTTTAACCTGTAATCTTGAAAGCGATCGCAACAAAGGTAGAGAGGATGCGGTGGCAGTTCCCAGCCTTCTTTAAGAGAATGTCAAGAGAGCATAGAATGCAAGTCCTCTATGTTACCACATGATTTAAAGCATAGTCCCGCAGAGTCTATCCACACTAAGCAATCTTCAGATGGTTGATGAGCAACGATATGAAAAAGTCTGTAGACATGTTCGCTCAAGCAAGAAAGGAAGGCAGAAACTACCTGCTTGAACCAGAAGCCAAGATAGTGTGCATGGAATACGGCATACCTGTTACGCGGTTTAAGGTCGCGCTTACACATGAAGAAGCCATTGAATCCGCAGACCAAATCGGCTACCCGGTTGTGCTAAAAATCGTGTCACCAGACATACTTCACAAATGGGACTTGGGCGGAGTCATACTCAACCTCAATAGCGCATCTGAGGTGGAAGACGCTTATAACAGAATTCTCGAAAACGTGAAGCACCGCAAACCAGACGCCAAAATAGTCGGCGTGCTCATTCAAGAGATGGCGCCTTCCTCAACCGAAGTAATCGTGGGCTCCACTAAAGACCCACAGTTTGGACCCACCCTGATGTTTGGCTTAGGCGGAATCTTCGTTGAAGTCTTGAAAGACGTCACCTTCAGAATCGCGCCGATAACAGAAGCAGACGCCCGAGAGATGATAACTGAAGTAAAAGGCTACCCAATCCTCAAAGGCTACAGAGGGCAACCCCCAGCTGATATGGATGCTATAATTCAAATTCTCATGAACACGTCACGACTAGTGATGGACCGCGAGGAAATCAAGGAACTCGACCTCAACCCAATAATGGTATACGGAAAGGGAGCTAAGACCGTTGATGCGCGCATCATCCTCGAATAAAGCACCGATGGCAAGTCAAGCAAGAATATTACTCACAGGTCCAATTCTTTCTCGCATGTGAACCCAACTAAAACCAAGGGGAGCAAACACTTGTCGAATCCAATTGAACAGAAAAGGGAAGAACTCAACCGAGAACTCATCAGAATCAAGCAGGAGAGAGACCAATTAAACCAAGAAACGAAAATGTGGGTCACAAAGAGAAACGAATACCACGAGCAGATTAGGCAGTTGCAAAGCCAGGCTAAGAACCTAAAAGAAAAAAGGGATGAAATAAACTTACAAGTGCAAATTCTTAAAGCGGCGCGAGAAAAGGCAAAAACCCAGCGAAAGGAAAAGCATGAGCGAATCGTGAAGCTCCGAGAGAAAATCAAGCCCCTCGCTGATCGAAAACCATCAGCCAGACTTGAGGATTTAGAAAAGAAGATCCAGAGTCTCGAATGGAAAATCCAAACATCCTCACTCTCGGTTCACGAAGAGAAAGCAATAGTCGAGCAGGTTAAAACCCTTGAAATCCAGCGCGCTGCCCACACACAGTTGCAGCAGCTAAAGGATAGACTTCTCAAACTGCAAACCGAAACAAAGGCATTTGGAACCCAAGCCAAACTCAAGCACGAAGAGCTCTCCAAACTTGCGAACCAGAGTCAAGACTATCACAAACAGCTTATGGAAACGTTAAACAAGATCAAAACCCTTAGACAAAGCGCAGACGAAGCACATAAGAAGCATCTTGAATTCCATCAGAGAGCAGACAGAGCTCATGGACAATACGTTGAAACCCAGCAGCAAATCACGATGCTGGAAGTGGAATTTCAGAAGAAGGAGAAGCAACAGTACGCTGAAAAGGAGCAGACACTTCGTGAAGAAGCCATGTCAAGAGCTCGGGAAAAAATGAAACGAGGCGAAAAAATGACGTGGGATGAATTCAAGCTGCTTGCTGAGGAAGAGGAAGGAACGGAACATTAAAGAATACAAATTCATAACATTAAAGTGCCAGTGATCATCTACCACAAAACTGGCAGATCCGCCTTGGCAAAGAAAGAACCCGCAGCGCCTGAACGCACTCTTGTTCTATGCGTAGATCGAGACGACGACTTGGGTTCAAAGGCGGGAATAAAAACACCATTGATTGGAAGAGAGGAAAACGTGAACGCAGCCGTCAGCCTTGCCATCAAAGACCCAGAAGAACCAGATGCAAACGCCATCTTCGAAGCTGTGCGCATATATGATCGTTTTAAGGAGGGCAGTTCTGAGAAGGAGGCTGAAAGCGAATGTCAAATCGCGACCATAGCGGGTTCGGAATTAGGTGATGTTGGTGCAGACAAGACTCTAGTAGCGGAATTAACTCAGGTTCTGAAAGACTTTCCAGCCAGCGAGGTCGTTCTAGTCACAGATGGGTTTGCAGATGAAGCCATCTTGCCTCTGGTTCAGTCAAGGGTGCCAGTCTCATCGGTTCGGAGAATCACAGTTAAGCACAGTGAATCAATCGAAGAAACGGTTTGGCTCTTCTCACGCTACTTGAAAACTCTTTTTGAGAATCCAAGATACTCTCGCATCGTACTGGGTCTGCCAGGAGTTCTGCTTATTGTCCTCGGAATACTGTACATACTCAATTGGGTGGGCTACTCATGGATAGCGTTCCTGTTGGTGCTGGGCGGTTTCCTAGTTGTCAAAGGCTTCATGCTCGACAAGGCAGCACACAACGCCTACATTTGGGTTAGAGAATACTCCCCACCACCTTTCCCTGTGTTAATCGCAGGCTTTGCGGCTATGGCAGGATTTCTGCTTGTCGGGCTTGGCTTGTATCAAGGCGGCTTTCAAGCTTCAAGTTTTATCGGTACACTCAGTCCAATGCCAAGGCTTCCACAGGAGTGGGTGGTCGCTCTGCCGCGCATACTTGGCGAGTTTCTCACGCAATCGATAATGTTAATAACCATCGGCATCTGCGTGTTGCTTTCAGGAAGAGCAATTCGCTGGTTCTACGAACATGACAGCCGATTAGTCCGCACTGCGGTGATAGTCATTGTTGTTGCATGGTCATCGCAGATATTTTATGAAGCCTCTCGCATCTTGGTGAATCCTACGTTGACGTATGAAAGACTGGTCTTCGCCATCCTTATCGGCATATTCCTAGCCGTTGCCTCGTTTCTCATCACGATGGTCTTGCACAGGAAGTACCATTCTTTCTTCCGGGAGAAAGAGCCAAAAGTTGAGGAAGGTTGACGTAGCCATAATTGGCGGCACTGGGGTAGAAGCGGTTAGCCTTGATGTTGGTGAGCCTTTAAGAGTGGGAACGCCCTATGGATTGGCGCCGCCGATTTTCTTAGGCGAAGTAGGCGGACGAGCTGTGGCTTTTTTGCCGCGTCATGGTGTCAGTCATGATGTCCCGCCTCACAGGGTGAACTATAGAGCTAGCATTTTCGCGTTGCACAGTCTGGGCGTTAAGCGTGTGATTGCTACAAGCGCTGTTGGCGCCATCAACCCTAAGTTCAAGCCAAGTGATCTGGTTGCTCCCCACGATGTGGTTGATTTCACGAAGCTGCGAGCCAGCACTTTCTATGATACTGCGGCTGTTACACACATCGATGTTTGTGAGCCTTATTGTCCAGAAATCCGTTCTGTGCTTGTTGCCATTGCCAAGAGAAGAGGTTTCAAGGTGTATGACAGAGCTGTTTTGGCATGCACTGATGGACCGCGGTTTGAGACTCCTGCTGAAATCGAGGTGTTTAGACGGTTGGGCTGTGATGTTGTTGGGATGACTGGGATGCCTGAGGCTGTGCTTGCCCGTGAGTTGGAGATGTGCTATGCCTCAGTTTGTTTTGTAACCAACATGGCAGCTGGCTTGGAGCGACACTTAGCCACTAGTGAGATGGTCAGAGTGGCTAGGAAGACCGCTCCTATCTTAGAGCAACTTTTAAAAGAAGCGGTGATTCATTTGCCAGAGAAACGTCGCTGTCGATGCGGTCAAGCTCTTGAGGGGGCAAGGTTTAGGGGTTAAACGATGCTCAAAGCTTTGTTGTCGGCTGCAGGTGTCTACAAAATCTATGAAAAATGGTTGCGGTATCAGGTTAAGAACGGCGGCAAGCCTGAGCATATTGCGATTATTCTGGATGGTAACCGCCGATGGGCTTCAGAGCAGATGTTTAGCAGTCCATGGATTGGGCATCAGGTTGGCGCCTCGAAGGTTGAAGAATTGCTTCAATGGTGCCTGGACTTGGAGGTGAAGTCGATTACGCTGTATGCTTTCTCAACGGAGAATTTTCAGCGCCAACCACAGGAGGTTGAGCAGATCATGCGAATCGCCAGCGAGAAGCTGCAGAAGATACTTGCCGATGAAAGAATTCACAGGAATCAAGTGCGAGTTAAAGTAATAGGGCGACTGGGGTTGCTGCCTAAGGGCGTTCAAGAGCTCATTTTGAAGGCTGAGGAAGCCACGAAGGATTATAGTCAGCATTTTCTTAACATTGCATTTGCGTACGGTGGCAGAGCTGAAATCGTGGATGCCACCCGAAAGATTGCGCAGAAGATCGAAAACGGCGAGTTGAAGCCTGATGCAATAGATGAGCAGGTTTTCGCTGAGCATTTGTACACTTCGTATTTGCCGCAGCAGGATCCGGATCTGATTATTAGAACCTCTGGTGAGGAGCGCCTTAGCGGATTTTTGCTGTGGCAGTCAGCTTACAGTGAGTTGTTTTTCTTAGATATTTTCTGGCCTGATTTCCGACGAATTGATCTGTTAAGGGCTGTGCGGACTTTTCAGAATCGTAAGCGAAGGTATGGGCAGTAACGCGGCTGTGTGGCTGCGGGAAGAGATATTTCAAGAGAAGAAGGGAGCAGTCGCTTAGCGCCTTCTTCTTCCATTGTTAGATGACTGAAAAGTTGTGCGCGTGTTAGTGTTGACGTTGCCTTAGTAACACTAACATGTGCTATGTTGATG
>CAYLSJ010000064.1:0-6873 GCA_964386655.1 uncultured Candidatus Bathyarchaeia archaeon
AAATCTGTCTTGAAGATTTCTTCGTTGCCTGCTTTTGTTGAGATTTCTCCACTGCTAACGTTTAATTCAGCATCTGTGACGTTTTGTGTGCCGTAGCTGCTCTGAGTCTTGATGTCTCCTAGAACCAGCGAGTTCTGGAACAAGACTATGCTCATTTTGATGTGTTGCTTGTAGAGGAATTGATAGATGGTTTCGTCGCTGAGTTTGTTCTTGCCGTTTGCTGTGTAGGTGCCAGTGCTGTTGTAGTGGACTACAACTGGAAGCAAGAAAAGCCAGTGTATAAGCCAGAGGTTAACCATTCTGCCGATTGTGTAATTGGCTGTGAGCGTCGCTTCGTGGTTTGTTGGATTCAAGTTCAACTCATACGTGAATGTCAGTTCATCATAGGTGGTGATGGCTATGGGCAACGCTTCAAAGTCTGGGTTAGCGGGATCTATAAACATTCTCCACCATACGGCTGTTAGGTTTGTGTAGCGCATGCCCCATGTCCATGTCTGGTCGTTGTTTGAGGGGGTTAAGGGTATGATTTCCGTCTTGCTGCTCAACGCTGGTTTAGAGGCATCGCCATAGATTTCAGTAAGGTCCAGCCCAAGTGAGAACGAAGCGTAGAGATTATCGTCGACATCCGGTGAATCTGGATGTAACGTGCCTGTGTCGTTGAAGGCGAGAAGCATGATAAAACTGGAGCTGGTTAGCACCTCGTTGCCGTTAGGCGTCTTGTAATGCTCAATGAAACTTTGCACTGGAATAGTCAATGCGCCTACGCCTGCTGTAATGTTGATTAAGCCGCTGTAGTATAGTTGAAACCCGCTCATGTTGATGTAGGTTTGATAGAGATAGGCGTGCCAGTTTGCTGGTGGAACTGGTTTTCCTGCCGCTGCGGCGCGTGTCCTAGCGAAGTCGAAGAAGTCAATAGTTTTGCTGAAGCTTTTGAGTTTGAAGTCGTTGGCTGTTAAGGTGTCTGCAGCTGCGGGTCTAAACGTTAGCGTAGCTGACAGTGTTAAAAGTAGCAATGTTCCAAACAATATTCTCTTCTGCATGGATTTTGTCAACTCGGAAAAGGACATGTTTATCGTTGTGATAATAGGCTTATGAATTCATGATTCAGGTTTCTTGACAGGTTATAGGATGTTTTCGATGACAGCAGCAGCTTGGTCCAAGCCTCTGAACTTATTGGCGTATTTGTTCAATCTTTCAACATTGCTCTTGTAGACATCACTTTCCTCTGCGATTTCCTGAAAAGCATGCTTCAATTGTTCACCGTTCTTAGCTATTGCTGTGCATCCTAGCTGCTTCATTTTCCAACCGTTTGCATCCTGCTCAGGCTGAGTCGGCATAATGACGCTTGGCTTGCAGTGTTTAACGGTTTCAAAGCACGTGGCATGCCCGCCGCTGAACACTACAAGCCTAGCGTTTGCCATGAATTCGTAGCGTTCTTCCTTGGTCAGCCACGTGTAGACTTCGCAATTGCCAATTTTTTTCACGATCTTACTGCCAACCTGCCCTAAGCTTATGATGCTCTTAGTTTCTATCTCACGTAGCACAGATATCAGGATTGGTGTGAGCTTGGCTCTGGTGCCCAATGGTCCGCTGATTGGAGCAAAGATGTGTTCTTCTCTGCCTTGGCTAGGCGTCATGTCAATGAAGCTGCCTACGAATTCAACCTTGTCTCGTATGTTCATAGCTTTCAAGTCGCCGAGGTTGTGCTCACATATAGTGTAAGGCGGAGGGTCGTCTGGTATGATTATTCGCGTGGATTTCTTGACGTAGCGTTCAGTGAACCTTTCACCTGGAACCAGAAGCGGCGAGAAAGCGTAGCTTGGTCGAATTATGTTGGTTACATAGACTGATGGGATTCTCCATCTGTGCGCCAGTCTTAGCGCATGCATATCTCCGTCGCATATGATGAGGTCTGGTTTTATCTTTCGAATGTGTCGTCTGAGGTCATAGTACCGATGGACTGTCTCACTTGCGCTTGAGCTTTTGATTTCCATTCTGTGTCTATCGTGGTTGAAGTAGGGAAGCGGAAAAAGAATGTTCAAAACGGATGCAGAGGCAATTAATCCGTGTGTGGTCTCGTACCATGTTACAGGCGTGCATGGGTAGACATTTTCGAATTCTTTTTTCAATAGCTGGTATGCTGTTCCTCCTGAGAAAAAGTGGAGTTCGTGTCCTCTTTCTGCAAGTTTCTTGCCGAGCGGTATGAGGCGGGTGACGTGCCCCAGTCCTAGCTCGGTGCAGCTGAGGAGCAGCTTCATAACCGTTTAGAAGATTGCATGCACTTTATTTTGATTGCCCTTTTCGAGTTAGAAGAAGCCTAGGTATTTGAGGGCGACTATAGTGATGATTGCGATGCCGACGAGACCGCCTACAAGAATTACTGTTCCTCTTGACAGCTGTGGAAACCCTGACTCTCCTGATTCCTCGATTTGGAAGGCTTTGATTTCGCCTGTTGCCATGTCAACCTGCACAGTGGCTGTGCGTTTTTGAACGTCAACTTCAACTGTGTATCTTTCGCCTTCTAGAGTGACTTTCTTAGGACGTAGCGCTGTGCGTCTGTATCCAAGTCGGTTTAAGAAGCCCTGAGCTAACCATGTGACTCGCTCAGCATCTATCCGCCTTTTATCAGATTCAGAAGACATCGCAGTTCCTGCTGAAAACCTTGACTAAACACTGCTTTAGGAGTTATGAAATCTAAAGATAGATTCTGAAACAGCATTCTGGCACATTCCCACTGTGCTCACAGAAAAGAAAAAAGGATGGAGAATAACGAAGCCTTGCCGAGTTATTGCTTGCTCCTGAGGATGCCGCTTGTGGCAAAATGTGTTTTTGGCATGTCCACGAATTCAATCCACACAACATCTTTTGTAACTCCTAGGATTTCCACTAGCGCTTCTGTGAAGGTCTTGGCGATTTTCTCCCTATGCTCATTGGTCCTTCCTTCTATCATGTGCACTTCAACATATGGCATTTATTGGCTGACTCCTTTACTTCTGCCTTGAAATTCTTACGTAATTGTAGCAATAAGAAATAAGTTTGGTGCCTTCAACCGAAGCGTTCAAATCTTACTATGCCATATGTCATTTTTCCAAAGTGTAGTAGAAAATGCCCAACGTTGCTATCGTGAAAGGAGAAGACTCAGTCGAGACAACAGTCAACGCCTTGAAGATGATAGAATCTGATGTGAAGTGCGCTTTCACACAGCTCTGGAAAAAAACAATTCTGATCAAGCCCAACTACATCAATTCGAAGCATCCTTCAACGGGCATAACTACTGACAGCCGCGTCATCGAAGGTGTGGTCAAGTTTCTGAAAGAGCGCACCACAGCCAACGACATTGTCATCGGTGAGGGCAGCGGGTTCGGCGACACTTTCGAAGCCTTCAAGGTTGCAGGTGTGAGCGAGGTTGCCAAACGCTGGAACGTGAAGCTTGTCGACCTTAACAAGGACAAGTTTGTTGAGGCTCGGGTGCCGAAACCACTGAATCTGAGGAAAGTGAAAGTTGCTCAGATAGCGTTGGAGAGCATGATTATCAGTGTGCCTAAGCTCAAGCCGCATCGAATATCCACGGTTACTTTGAGCTTGAAGAATATGATGGGTGCTTTGGCTTCGAAGGGCTCGATGCATATGGGCACAAGTCTAAGCGAGAACATCGCTGACTTAGCCTCAGTGCTGAAGCCCAGCGTAGCTGTAGTTGACGGCATAATCGCAGGGGAAGGACATGAAACAAGCGGTAATCCCGTGCCGATGAATCTTGTTATCGCTGGAACTGACCCAGTGGCTGTGGATTCTGTGGGCGCGGCTGTGATGGGCATAATGCCTGAGAGTGTTAAGCATCTGCGTTTGGCTGAGAAGAAAGGGCTTGGTACTTGTCACTTGGAGGAAATAACAGTGCTCGGAGAATCAGTAGACAGAGTGGAGCGGAAGTTTAGCAGGTCGTTTTCATCCAGACTGCTCGCATACATCGGTTAGGACAGTATTGATTTTACGTGTCGGGTTATCGCTTTCCTAATGTCCTCCTTGGTTCTCTGCGGTTTCCAGCCTAGTAGCCTCTGTATTTTCTCTGATGATTCTGGCGCAGAAGCTTTCCGTGTTGGGTCTGCTGTTAGTTTGATTTTGGTTTTTGAGCCAGTGATTTCCCTGATTAATTCGTATAGTTCGAGATCGGTTAGGTAGGTTGAAGGGTTTGACAGGTTGAAGATTTCGCCGTATGCGTTCTTGTTTAGAGTTGCGGTTAGGAAGGCGTCGATTATTTCGTCGACGTGTATGGTTCCGAAGCCGTTGCCCTTGAGCACGTCTAAGGTTTCGCTCCTTGTTACCATGTTAACTGTGTCTTGGTTCATGAATAGGGTTTCGTTGTCGTTGTAGACGACTTCTATGCGGAATGCTGTGGTGGGCAATTTATAGTGATGGTTGTACATGAGGCAGAGTTTCTCTGTTGTCAGTTTGAGTATGCCGTAGGCTGGTCCTGGGTCACCGTTCCACAGTTCAGGCTTGCACACAGACTCCTCATCTAAGCGTTGTGATTGTGCTTCTCCGTAGACGGCGCAGCTGCTGGAGAAAAGAAAATGCTTGACGCCGTGTGATTTGGCTGCTTCTAATAGGTTAATTGTGCCTCTGATGTTGATGTCGAATAGGTCGGCTAGCGGAAGCTCATGTCGCCAAGTGTGTCCGTTCCAGTTGATTGCCAAGTGATAGATGACATCTGTGTCGCTGACTGCCTTCTCCACAATTGTCTTGTCGCTCATGCCGCCATGGGCATCGTTGCTTCCTACGCCTATGAACTCTAAATTTGGATTAGTCTCGTTCTTGAGAAGTCCAGTTTGAAGGTCTAGGACTTTTACTTTGCATCCTTTGGCTAGAAGGGCTTGAACAAGCTTGGAGCCGATGAATCCGCTGCCGCCAGTGACTAGGACTTTGTTTGTGGAGTCGAGGGGAGTCATGGTTACTACTTTCTTTGATGCGATTATAACTGTGTTGGCGGTTTAGCTGAGATTTTTGGCTACTGAAGTTACGGCGTCAACCGTTTACTCTATATCTTAGAACTCCTCATGGAATAGGCTTCTCGAGTAGAGAATGATGGCAGGTGTAACCAGAGCATGCTTGACTTGTGGCTGCTTCCTTTGTTCGGTTTTCTCATCGCCATAGTCGCGTCCTTAACTGGCATTGGAGGAGGCATATTCATCGTGCCTGTGCTGACTTTGTTGTATGGGTTTGTTTCTACGGATGCTGTTGGCACAAGCTTGACAAGTATAATTTTCACAGCGGTTGCTGCAGCTGTGAATTATGCGCGTCAGAGGCGAATCTTCTGGAAAACAGGTTTACTTCTTTCTATAGCTACTGTGCCTGCAGCTTATCTAGGCGCATGGTTAACTACATTGTTGAATCCGAGAGATTTGGGGTTGATTTTCGGTTTCTTTCTCATCTGTGTCGCAGTCTATATGCTAACAGATTTAGGTGGTTCTAAGCGCTCAAAGGATCAGAGTAAAGCGGCAGTTCAGAGGTCTGATTCTGAGTTGGTCAAGTCGGGAAGAACCATGGCGTTGGGAGTTGGGCTTAGTTTTTTCGGCGGCTTGGCTTCTGGTTTGCTCGGCATAGGCGGTGGGTTGCTGATGGTGCCTATCATGACCTTCGGTATGGGCATGTCCATGCATTTGGCTACGGCGACATCTATGTTCACGATGATTTTCACGTCTATCTCAGGTGTCACTCAGCATTATCAGGCAGGTCACATAAACTTTGAAAGCGCTCTGCTGCTAGCCCTAGGCGCTATATTTGGAGCGCAGGTGGGAGCGTATGTTTCTAAGAGGGTTTCAGGTAAGAATTTGCGCAGGGTCTTCGCCATTGTAGTTTTAGTTTCTGGCATAAACATGATTATTAAATATTGGTGACTTTAAGCCTTAAGGTAACCAATCCAGTGAGTGCAGTTGTTTTTTAGGTTGATGTGGGCATAGATGGTTTATGGGACGGGGTCTTTGATGAGTGAGTGTCTTAATCTGAAGGTTAATTTGGCTGGTTGCTCGTGCACGTATGCTTGTGATTTGAAGGGCAGATGTTGCGAGTGTGTTAGAAGTCACCGGGCGCATGGGGAGCTTCCAGCCTGTTACTTTCCGCCTGAAGTTGAAAAAACGTATGACAGGTCTATCAAGAGATTCGTGTCGCTCAACAAATGATTGCAGCCCTGTATTCTTCTGTTGATTCTAGCAATTCGGTAGATGGGCGTGATGGTGCTGTGTTGAGCGCAAGTTTTATCCTTTCGTGCGGGCGATATGACTCGGCTATGACCTATTCTAGTGGAAAGGTGGCAGGAGCGCTCATTTTCATCGCGGGCACTCAGAAAGTTCTAGGTGTGATCGTTGCAGAAGCGTTGTATCCGGGTTACAGCGTATCTAATAATTATCTAAGTGATCTTGGAGTTGGACCTTCCCCGATGATTTTCAATTCATCTGCTTTTCTTATGGGGTTGCTGCTGCTCATTGGAGCCTGTTTTCTGCATCGCGCATTTAATTTCACAATGTTAACTCTGACATTTGTCTTAGCAGGTATTGGTTCAATGGGAGTTGGTATATTCACAAAGGATGCTGGCATAATCCACAATGGGGCAGCGTTGCTTTTCTTTCTGTTCAGCGGGCTATCAGCAATATTCGCCGTCGTATGCTCACACGTTCATGGTTTCAAGTTGATGAAGATGCCGTTTTCTGCCATATCCATAATACTGGGGCTGATAGAGCTTGGAGGGTTTGTCCTTTTTGTAGGCAGAATCGACTTTGGGCTAGGTGTAGGCGGAATGCAACGCATGGTCCTTTATCCGATACTTATGTGGCTTGCGGGATTCGGCGGCTACCTCATCGCTTATCCAGAAGAACGAAGAAC
>CAYLSJ010000065.1:0-6794 GCA_964386655.1 uncultured Candidatus Bathyarchaeia archaeon
CGGCTCATCACCATATAACCGTATGAAACCCTTTTCTCCGAGGCTAGAATCACACCGTCTGAGCACACCACGCCGATGGTCGTGGCGCCTGGAATAAACATGTACGGCTGCTGCTGTCCTTGTTCAGTCAAGCAAGATTCACCTTTTAGCGACTGCACTATTTTCACATGGCGTCCTAATAAGCTTTTGAATTCACACGAGGGTTTAAAAAGCCTTCACCTAAGAATCTAATCGAGAGGAGAACCTGCATGGTTAAACGTGGAGTCTTCGTCGGACGTTTTCAACCCTTCCATATGGGTCACCTAGCCGTGATATCAGACATCCTAGAAGAAGTAGATGAACTCATTATCGTTGTTGGTAGCGCTCAATACAGCCATAGAATAGACAACCCCTTCACCACTGGCGAACGCTTAACAATGATTCACAAGGCCTTGAGAGAAGCAAAAATCTCATTGGAACGCTGCTGGATTGTGCCAGTTCCAGACCTTCACAGACACATGCTGTGGGTTGCAGAAGTGGTAGGCTACACGCCCAAGTTTGATACCGCCTATGGCAATGATCCCTTAACCAGCCGCCTCTTCAAAGAAGCCGGATTCAAAGTGAAGCCCTGCCGCTTCCACAAACGCAATCTCTATTCAGCAACAGAGATCAGGAGACGAATGCTTGAGGGAAAAAACTGGGAAGCATTGGTTCCTAAAAGCGTAGCAGCCTACATCAAACAAATAGGCGGCGTGCAAAGACTGCAAGACCTGAACAAAACCGACAGAGTCTAGGTCTCTTCTAAGCCGTCATCATGCAGGCGAGATGACAACAGAATCGCCGATTTTCACACCTAAGGTTTTGGCGGCGCTGCCCTGATTCACGGCGATTTCCACAAAGTCTCGGCTGCCAAAGAGCACTAGCAAGGATTTCGGCGCTACCTCTCCGTAAGCGCTACATGAACTTGCCTTGAATGACTTTTTCCTTAGACGTATGGAAAGTCGTTCCTTGGGCTTGAACCCTGCTTTTTTCCAATCTGAACCCGCTATGTTCGTGATTATGTTTCCGAAATCGTCAATATATAATACTTCACCCATGACTTTTTCAGCTTGTGTTAATGGTGCGGCAAAATGCGGCACAACATAATCATGGATTTCAGGTCCAAAATCCATCGGAGATGTGCCTCTTGCCAAGTGCGCGGCTACAGGTGCGAACACGTCCCGACCATGGAACGTTGATGACACTGTTGGAAGTATGAGTTTTGGGTTTACTATGGAGTAAACATGCCTTATCTCATCTTCTCTTGCTGCCAGCATAAGCAGACCGTTGTCCGGTCCAACGTATAACGCATGTTTGGTTTCAGCCAAGATGGCACGGCGCGGTGTTCCTACGCCTGGGTCGACAACCCCGATGTGAACTGTACCTTTGGGGAAGTAGCGAGCTGCCGACGCGAGAACGAAGGCGCCCATTCTAATGTCAAACTTGTTAATGGAATGGCTTATGTCAACAACTCTAGCTTCAGGGCAAATGGTCAGGATGATTGCTTTCATCTCAGCCACGTAAGGATCACGTAAACCGAAATCAGAAAGCAACGTGATTAAGGGTGTAGTCAACGCTCTGTCTGCTCCGTTAAACGCTGCTTTTACGAATCAACGCCTTTTTCCTCACTTGACAAGCATGCGAGCTTCCTGTACCTAGAAGGTTGACACCCGATTTCACACACGCTATCAATGATGATTGTAGTCGTGTCAGCGTTGCATATTTCTCTTGGGACCTGGCATTCTATGTTCAGCTACACTCCGACGCTTAGCTTTAGGCTTGTAGAGTAAACCTTTATACTTCAATCATTTTATGCTTTAGCTTCAAGTTGCCTAAGGAGAATGCAAGATGGAAATAGAAAGACATTTGATAATGCTGCCTGGACCCACTAATGTGCCAGACCGTGTCATGATGGCTATGATGAAGCCCTTGATCAATCATCGTGGACCAGAATTCAGTGCGCTACTTGATAGTATTTCCGCGGGGCTGAAATATGTTTTTGAGACCAAGGAAGACGTGTATGTATTGACATCCTCTGGCACAGGTTCAGTTGAATGCGCAGTAAGCAATGTTGTGAACCGTGGCGACAAGGTAATCGTTCCAGTCTTTGGGTACTTCAGCGAGCGTTTGAAAGAGAAAGTTGCACGCCACGGTGGGGAAGTTGTTGAGTTGCCCGTTGAATGGGGAAAAGCGCCAACAGCAGAACAGATCGAAACGATCATGGAAAGAGAGAAAAACATCAGACTGGTTGCGGTTGTGCACAATGAAACCTCCACTGGTGCCACAGTACGCGATCTGTCTAAAATGGCTGAAATCGCCAGAGAAAACGATGCCTTATTGATGGCTGATTCGATTTCAATACTAGGCGGCGACTACCTTCCCGTTGACAAATGGGGCATAGACCTTTGCGTGACTGGAATCCAGAAATGCTTGGCTTGCCCACCAGGCTTGGCGCTGATTTCAGTTGGTAAAAGAGCTTGGGAGACCATTGAAAAGAAAAACGAGAAACCGCCTTACTATTTCGATTTGCCTTCTATTAGAGACCATTGGCTAAGGAAGGAGACACCGTTTACTCCAGCCATATCACTATACTACGCTTTGGATGAAGCCCTAAAGATAATTCGCGACGAAGGTCTTGAGAAGCGTTTTCAACGTCATGCAAGATGCGCCAAAGCATTCTATGCTGCGTTTGAAGCCCTAGGCTTGAAGCCGTATGCTGCTGAAAACGTGCGTTCCAACACTGTCATAGCAGTCACCGTGCCGTCTGGAGTCGACCCAAACAAGGTAAGGGAAATCATGAAAGACCGGTACAAAGTGGTCATCACAGGCGGACTGGGCAAGATTCAACGGTTAATTTTCCGCATCGGCTGCATGGGAACAATATCTGAGGCAGAAGTGACAACGACGATAGGTGCACTGGAAAATACTCTCTCAGACCTTGAATATCCTGTTAGACGCGGAGCAGGAACTGAAGCAGCAAGACGGAGTTTACATTCGAAAGAATAACAAGAAGATAGGAAATGCTAATTAGCCAAGGGATTAATCTCCCGATATCCCCACTTACATGTGCTCTAATTTCTTGTCTTGACAGAGTTGCATTTGCGACTAGGTAATCATCTCTTTATATGGAGTACGAGTCCTATCAGATTTGGGTAATGAATGAAGCCTATTCAACAAGTCTCTCTTAGACAACTTCGAGATGAGAAATATGCGAGGGTGCTATGTTACCCAGAATACAGCACTGAGGAAGCAGTGAAGCGAATTAGGCAGTTGAAACAACTTGGAGTCAAAGCCATAGAATTCACCGGAGAAAAAAGGGCTTTCAACCTATCTGTTCTTGGAAAAGGCCAAGTTGGCATTGTTGTAGTTGTCTACACCAAAACTGGTCGAGCAGCCTTGAAGATTCGCCGAGTGGACGCTGACCGAAAGGAAATGAAGCATGAAGCTGAAATGCTTGCCACGGCTAACAGACTTGGAATAGGCCCACATCTGTTGGACAAGAAAGAGGATTTCTTGCTCATGGAACTTGTCAGCGGTTTGCTTTTGCCAGACTGGGTTAAGCAGGTCAGAGGAAAAGGCGCGAGGAATAGGATTCGTAGCGTCTTGCGTGATATTCTGGAGCAATGCTATGTGCTAGATCATGCTGGCTTGGATCATGGCGAATTAAGTCATGCACCCAAGCACATCATAATTGACGCACGCCACAATTCGCACATTGTCGATTTTGAAACCGCCAGCATAGCACGCAGAACGACCAACGTAACATCGATCTGCCAGTATCTTTTCATAAGTAGTCAACTAGCCCGAACCTTAGAATACAGACTTGGTGAAATAGACGATTTGAGATTAGTCACTGTCTTGCGACAATACAAACATGAGCCGACAAGGCAAAACTTCGACAAGATCATTCGAACATGCAATCTGGCAAGCAGTGCCCAGTAACTCTAGCTACACGCGAATTCAGGATTCGTATCATGCATTCATAATCCTTTTACAAGCGCACATCTCGACTATTCACCGTACGAAGGAGGTCAAAGAATGAACAGGAAACTTGTCCTTATGGCTTTTGTTGTATCCCTTGCATTGACGAGCATGATTCAGATCGGCAAAGCTACTGTCATAACAACAGCATCTCTTAACAAAGACACATACTTAGGAGGCCAAACAGGGTACATTTCAGTTACAATATACAATGACAAGAGTGAGAAGATCAGAGTTACCGAACTAAGCGCAACAATCGATTACTATTACACCGACGGCACAGTTTACATCCAGAAATTCTTCACGAGCGCTGCAATGCCAGATGAAATCGCAGCTGGACAATCCGAAACATACCAGATACCAATAAGCCTACCAACCAACATTGCCATCGGCTACACAAATCCGAGAGTCGAAGCACACACAGAGATCTGGCGCCCTCAAGACGACCGTTGGATCAGTTCGGATCACCCAACCTACGACAACTTGGAACTCTACGTGGAGACACCTTACAAGCAGATGTATGAAACATCTCAGCAAACCAATGAGAACCTAGCTAACACGATGAACCTACTGTCCATCACAACTGTAGTCTTCGCGGCAGCCTCTGGATTCTTGCTTTTCCTGGTATTCACTAGAAAAACAAGGCCAACGGCGCAGTCACAGTAGACCATCGACGATCTAAGAAGTAGGTTCAGTATTGCTAGAGTGCAGTTCTAGAGACTGAAGCAGGCAGCTATCAGCCTAAGAGACTTAACAATAGCGGAAAAGCCTTTTCTTGGAAATCTCAGGGCATTGGAGAGGACGTGACTTATCGTTTAGACCTGTACGTCGTCGGAGAGATACTTCAGATCAAAAGGTTTGATGGCCTTTCCATTCTTCAAAGTCATGATGAACGATTGAAAATCGGTCACATACTCCGCCCAGTCCACTGCGAAGCCTCTCATGAAGCTAGCGTATTCAGAGTAGTTCCTGTGAAAAGACACCAGCATAGTGTCCTTTCCCAATCCTTCGCCATCCGACGCCAAGACTATGTTGGGGCGTTTCGCAGCCCATTCTTTCACGTTTTTCAACATTTTCTCAGCATCTTCTTGTTTGTAGGTTTTTGTCTTGGCAAACGTGAAAGCCAACATTTCGTAACCCATCTTGCCGAAATCAGGGATCAAAGTGTAGGTTTTAATGATTTTCTTTTCCAATATCTTCCTAGTTCGTGTCACCGTCGGCTGCGACGTCTTCAATATCTTGGCCAACTCTCTGTCGCTTCGCTTTGAGTTTCGAAGCAACTCCCGTAAAACCAGCATCTCTTTATTTCTCCTCAAACTCGTGTTTCCTCCATCTGAACAGATTAGCATACTGATGAACTAATAATAATTTTGCGGTTGAGATTTCGATTAAATGCGCATTTGGCTTCATTATGTTTACAAAATCGCTAAAAAAACGCTGAAAGTTCGTCATTTCTAAAAGGCTCCTCAGAACGATTTGGAGCGCATGAAAATGTGTCTTCGACCCTTACAATTCATGCTTAGGTGTCTGTAGATTTCAAAACGATTGAGAGATAAGCCTTTATAAATACTTGTTGTTAATCAGTTTAGCATCACCTTGAATGTGAGGAGAGTTGTATCGAATTGCCTAAAGTCAAAGCAACAGTTAACATCGAAAATGTAGTTGCATCAGCCACGCTAAAACAGAGAGTTGACCTCAATGCTGTAGTCAAAGGTTACCCAGGCGTCGAATACCGCCCAGAACAGTTTCCCGGGCTAGTCTTCAGACTGAAACGTCCTAAAACAGCTACGCTGATCTTCAATTCGGGCAAAATGGTATGCACAGGAGCCAAGTCGGAGAAAGAGGCGCGTCGCGCCGTGATGCGCGTTATAAAAGAGTTGAAGAAAAGCGGCATTATCATCATCAGCAAACCTGAACTGAAAATCCAGAATATCGTAGCCTCAGCCAGCTTAGGCGGAATGATAGACTTAGAGAAATCAGCTTATAGCCTAGGACGCACGATGTACGAGCCGGAGCAGTTTCCAGGACTGATTTACAGAATGGATGAACCGAAAGTCGTGATTCTGCTCTTCGCGAGTGGAAAACTCGTCTGCACAGGTGCCAAAAGAGAAGAAGACGTTTATCTCGCAGTCAACAAGCTACACCAACGATTGGAAGACGAGAAGCTAATCTACTACGAGTAAGCATCACTTTTCTGTCCGCCTTCTTTCTTTCCATCAAATAGAGCCTATCAAACTCTCAGCCTTCTTGAAAAACGCTTTAATAAACATCAGTTAACTACTCTAAGCTGTAATGAGATGAGGGCCGGTAGCTCAGCATGGTTAGAGCGTTCGGCTGATAACCGAAAGGTCGAGAGTCCAAATCTCTCCCGGCCCACTTTTCGATTTTTCGTTCATACCTCTTGGCATGGGCATGCGAGAATATCCTCTTTGGGCAGAAGCAGTGCGTTCTGCTTGTGTCTTGGGCTTCCTTTCAGGTTCTGTATTGTGTTTTGAATCGGATTTGATGTGAGTTTTGCGCACTTTCAATGATGTCAAAGTGACCATTAATGTTGCCAATCTTCGCTTAGGATGAAGGCAGTCCACTCGCTTAGTTCTTCTTCCAACTAAAGGCGTTATACATGTTAGTGTTGACATGACGCTGTGTTGTTGACAACTGGTGGATTGCGTGGTGTTGATAGATTACTTGTCATCAAAGATATCCTACACGTGGCATTCTTTCAACCTTGAAGCTACTTTTGATTCTCGAAAGAGGAAGGTTTATTATCAAACTTTGTATAATTATTATCATTTACT